>JAKAVJ010000024.1:13205-18565 GCA_021827525.1 Microcaldota archaeon | reverse complement strand
AGGAAGCATTTCAACTTTTCCTGCTTCCCTATTGAATCATATATGCCAACTGCAGGATGCTCGTGGCCCATTATCAGAAATTCTATGCCTCTCTCTGCTGCAGGAGGCATCTCTTCCCCATGGAAAAACAGGTACCTGCCCATCCTTGCTTCCTGCCTGTATACCTTTAGCTTGAACGGTTCCTTGTACCTCTCTACGAAGTTGTCGTGGTTCCCCTTTATGAGTATCATATCGAGCTTCTTTGACCTCGCGAACATTATCAGATCGTAGAGCTCGTTAAATTCCGCCTGCTCAACCGTAGAGAACTCGTTCTTTATGTCGCCATCTATTATGAGGCTCTTCACGTCCCTGCCGGTCATCGCCTCCGACACCATCTCAATTATGCGCTTCAGGTTGACAGGGGGTATGAGCACGCCCTCCTTGGACATCATGCCTTCATATCCCAAGTGGAGGTCAGATAGCACCAGAGCCTTTAGGTCCTTTAAATACACCAGAGGCTTGCCGTCTATGAGCTCTATGTTCTCTTCAAGTATCATGCTATCTACGCTTTCTGTTGGTTTTAGGCTGCTTTTTTGGCCTTGTGCCATTGCTTTTGCCATTCTTCTTTGTGATCTGCTTTACCGGCATGCCCAGGCGCTCCAGAACGGATGCGTGCAGCTTCTGTAGGTACATGCGCTTGCTCTTCATCATTATCACATCCGCGTGGCCGAATGTGAGGGTCTTGTGCGAGAACGGCGATGGTACATCCGTATCTATAATCTTATACTTCACTTCGCCTTTCTCCATCTTCTTGAGCAGCTGCACCGTCCTCGGAAGGTCCATAACGTCGTTCAGTATCTCCCTGTACGTCTCTTTCAGCACTGGGAAGTTCGAGTCTACTTCTTCTACAGCTTTCAGCAGCAGCTGCGAATTTATCTGCTGCTTGCCTACGCTTATCTTCCACCCTTTGTAATTCCTGAGTATCATGAAGCTTCGCGCTGCGACGTGCCTGAAGCGCCTCCGCATCATTTCAGTCCTCCTTATGTTCAGCTTCAGCTCGTTTGTTATGTCGGATTTAATCACTCCATCTATGGCTTCCTCGAGTGCCTTGAGCGATATATTGACTTCTTCGCCGGAAGTCATAAGGAAGCCGTTGTCGTTGACCATTATGCCTATGTCTGTGTCATACCTCTCGCCAAGCGATATTGCTATCGCCCTTGAAAAGGTATCGTTGACCCTCCTGCCGAAAAGGGAATGGAATATGATGTACTGCTTGTCGGTATCAGGATCGTGAGTCTTCTCTACAAGAATGAGCTTGTCCGTAGGCACTGCCTTTGCAAAGAGAATCTGCTCCATGAAGTAGTTGTACGTTGCCATCCTTGCGTTGTCGTCCATGGGCAGCTTTGACAGGAACTCGTATGCGGGCTTGGGCATTTCGGATATCTTTGATATTATTGCTGAGCTCTTCCCCTTCTTCAGAATAGATGAGAACTCCGCCCTGAACTTGCCTATCTCAATAGCGAGCTCGTAGCTCAGGGGAAGCTGCTCCGAGAACCACGGAGGGATGGTAGGCGCACTTGTCTTTGCTTCAGTCACATAGCATTTCATCGAGCGGGCGTACTCGAACCTGTACAGCCTTCCGCCTAATGTGAATATGTCCCCCGGCTTCAGCTTAGTGAGGAACTCCTCCTCTATGTTGCCGACCCATTTCTTACTCGTGGTAAGCACGTTTATGGCAACCTCGTCGGGTATGGTGCCGAGGTTGAGCATGTATATCACTTGCGCCATCTTGCCGCGCCTGCCGAACATTCCGTCCTTCTCGTCGTACCATATCTTGCCGTATACCCTTCTGCTCTCCAGGCTGACGTAATTACCCGCCAGGTAGTTTATGAGAGCCATGAAGTCAGTCTTCTCGAGCGTGGCGTAAGGATATGCGCCCTTCACGACCGCATATGCCTCATCTACGTTCCACTTCCTGTTCAGCGACATGCCTACTATGTGCTGGGCGAGCACGTCCAACGCGTTCTCCGGCACGGTGAAGGAATCCAAATGCCTTTTCATGGCGGCATCAAGCATGACAGTGCATTCGACAACATCGTCCCTGTCCATGGATATTATCTCGCCCTTGGCTACCTCCTTGAATGAATGGCCGGCCCTGCCTATGCGCTGTATGGCCCTTGTAACGCTCTTCGGCGAGCCTAGCTGTATCACATCCTCTATCGTGCCTATGTCGACGCCTAGCTCGAGGCTCGTCGATGTCACTGCGCACTTCAGCGCCCCTTTCTTCAGCATGTCCTCTACTTCCATGCGCGATTCCCTTGAAAGAGAGCTATGGTGAGCGGCTATGTCTTCGCCATAATTGAAGCGTTTCTTTAGATTAAACACCACGCGCTCGGTGCCGCTCCTCGTGTTTGTGAATATAAGCGTGGTCTTGTATTTCTTTATCGCCTTGTCAAGCTCCTTGTAGAGCGCGTCCTCTATCTCGTCGCTATCCGTGTATATCAGGTCCTTTACGGGGCTTTTTGATACTACATCGAGCTTCTTGCTCCATGAAGCATCTACAACCTTGCAGTCGCGCGGCTTGCCGTTGTCAACGCCCACCAGGAATTTCGCCGCCTCCTCTATTGGATAGAGAGTTGCGCCGAGGCCTATGCGCACTGGCTTCCTGTGGATCAGTTCCGTTAGCCGCTCTAGAGTAAGCGAGAGGTGCACTCCGCGCTTGTTGTTGGCAAGCTCGTGTATCTCGTCCACTATTATATACTCGAGCTTGTCCATGTTCTCCATGAACTTCCTAGAGTTTATTATTATTGCAAGGCTCTCAGGCGTAGTAACGAGTATGTTGGGCGCCTTGAGGAGCTGCTTCCTCCTTTCCTGCTGCGTTGTGTCGCCAGTCCTTACGCCTATAGTGACCCTCTGCATGTTTCCCTTTATTATTTCGGCGCCTTTTTCCTTGATTATCCTGCCATAAATCTCTTCCAATGGCTTCATTAGGTTGCGGTATATGTCGTTGTTCAGTGCTCGCAGCGGAGATACGTATATGCAGTATATCTTGTCCTCAAGCTCCCCTGCAAGAGATTTGTCGAAAAGCTTGCTTATTATTGACAGGAATCCGGATATTGTCTTGCCTGAGCCAGTAGGTGCAGTGACTAGGACATTGCTGCCTTCGCCTATAAGCTTGAACGTGAATTTCTGAGGCGGGGTGAGCTCGCTGAAGCTATCCTCGAACCATTTGCGCACGTACGGATTCAGCGATGAAAGGCTCTCCTCGTCGCTGAACGGTTTGCTTAGATATTCTATCATATCCACATCTGCAAGGATTCGCTATAGCTTTGTATATGTCAAAAGCTAAAAAAGTGCACTCAACAGCAGATTACTTGCTTACTGCGATTTCGCGCTCTCATATATCTCGGCTGCGCCGCGAAGCATTATGAATGTAAACAGCGCACCAACAAGGACGTACCCTATCAGTATGGGATAGCTGTTGACATAAACCAGTATCAGGTATGCGAAGGTTATGAATTTGAGCGCGTTTATCGCTGCGCGGCTAGTGTTAGAGGAGTATATAGCCCTTGTGAATGTAGACTTCATCTTTGATGAGGTGCCCTTTGCGCCCATCATTGCATCAGCAAACGAATGCCTGACTATTATCAGTAGCAGTATTATCAAAGGTATTATGTGCAGGTATGTGAACACCACCCACATCGAGTACTCTGCCACACGGTCTCCGGCTATGTCTATCCTCGGCCCAAAGCGTGCGGTCTCGGAGACTTTGTGCTTGTATTCCATTATTTCTTCGTGCGCCTTCTTGTCGTTGAGCACGGTCGCTTTCATGTATCTTGCTATGCCTACCTTGTGCTTGCTTATCTGCCACACTGCAAAATAGCCATCGAAAGCGTCCAGGATAAGAGCGATGGCGAATATTATTATTGTCAGGTAGGATGGAAACTTTATCAGTATGAGGTACACTACAACCAGCACCAACGCTGTCCTGAACAGCGTGGTCTCGTCTGCCGCTCTCATGCGATATCATCTACACTGCACAGTCCCATGCGTTCACGGATATGGCGCTATTCCTGGTGTTATGCTCGGAGTTATTGCTGTAATATTGCTCGGAAAAAGCGGTAAGGTTACCATCGATGAGAATATTCCTAAAGCGAATACCATCATCAGTATGAGCACCAGCGCTATCGAGAATATTTCGCCCACGAGAACTACAATCACGCTCTTGGAGCGCTCTATGCGGTGCTGCGAAGACAGGGCTATTACCAGGACCACAAAACTCCATATGCCGAATATGAAAGCCAGGAATATGCCGATGACAGGTATGCTTATCGCCCAGTAGAACAGCAGCGTCGGCATGAGGCTGAACATCACAGCCGCAAAGGTCTTTTCGTATCCACCTCTCCAGGCGTTAAGGAAGTTCTTGCCTATGAGCTGGTACACTATCGCCACTATGAACAGTATTATCGGCACTGCTACGAATATGCCTATTATCGCTGACACTATTGATACTATTGGGATGCTGACTGGCATCATTGTCGCTATGCTTCTGCCAAATGGATTCAGGCCGCCGCCCGAATAGATTCCGAGCGCTGACATGACTGCTATCGCTATTGCAGCGAGCACTATGGATATTATAGCCATCGAGTAGTATACCTTGAGCGAACCCCATAGGTCTAGGTTCACTGTAGTCTCCTTGCCTGGATGGAATACTGCCATCACTCCTTTCACAAAGGGATTGCTTGTTTTCATAATATCATCTTATTCTACCTGAAACATCATTTTTGCCTGCTCTTGGCGCGCTCGATCGCTTCATTTATTTTCTTCTTTGCCTCAGCCGCATCGCCGAAACCCGTTATCTTTACCCATTTTCCCTTCTCGAGCTCCTTGTAGTGCGAGAAGAAGTGTATTATCTTATCTTTTATGGCTGCATTGACGTCCACTATGTCCTTTATGCTTGAATAATTCGGATATACCTTATCTACAGGCACTGCCAGTATCTTCTCGTCCCTGCCTTTCTCGTCCTCCATGTGCGCCACGCCTATGGGCCTCACTTTGACATAGCTGCCCGGTAAGAATGGCATGTCGCTCAGCACCATTATGTCTATAGGGTCCTCGTCCTCGCCCCATGTGCCCGGAATAAAACCATAGTTGAGCGGATATACCATAGATGTGAACAGTATCCTATCGACCTTGAGCGCTTCCGCCTCTTCGTCAAATTCATACTTGATGCCAGAACCCATCGGTATCTCTATGAATGCGTTGACAGATTCCGGGGCGTCCTTGCCTGCGTCCAATTTCATCAAATCACTGTATTATTATCGCAGATAAATGTTTATATAGATTCGCCGCTGCTCTTCGATCCTTTATGCACGCCTATG
>JAKAVJ010000024.1:0-12761 GCA_021827525.1 Microcaldota archaeon | reverse complement strand
AGCGTATCCAGTGCTTCCGCTACCAGCTCTTCCTTTATGCTAAGGAGTATGTCCTGGCAGTAGAGCCAGGTAGGCACTGCATGATTCTCTGCCATTGATTGACCCTGTTGCCGGCTATACGCACGGGATGCTGGCCTTGCTCTCTATTCGCTCCGCTATTACGCCCTCTTCATCGTAGACGTATGTGGTTATGTTGACCGTGTATGTATCCGGGAAGTTGTTCGGCCGGGTATATATCTTTATCTTCTTTTCGAGCTTGCCCAACGGCTTGAGTATTCCCACTCTGGTCTTCCCCATGTTCAGCTCTATGTCGTGCGCAAGGCTAAGCGGCGGCTTCACGGATACCTCGCTCTCGCACCAGTAGTTCTTGCTGCTGTCCGTATTCTCTATTCCGAGCACCAGCATGGCCTCGTTCCTCGCATTGGCCTTCAACTTCTCCGGGTCAAATCTTACGTTTATGTTTGTTACAGGCATGTAAATGCACCATGCGCGCTCGCCCAAGCGTAATGCCATGGAAAGCGCATTCCACAAAATGTACGACAAGCAAACTTTGCTAAATGATTATATATGATAATGAATAAAAAGCTTAGTTGGCAATATAGGTCATGTTATGCCCGCCAAGCTCAACGAATCGAAGTTCATAGAGAACGAAGTGACGCTAAGGGATCTAAGGATAAGCAAGGAGGTCACCGAGACCCGCAGGTCTCTTGTCCGCTGGCTGGCCCTGTCGCTTGGAGTCATAAACCCTGGCGAGTCGCGCCTCTCGGCAATAGAGGTGCTCGACGGCATACTCTACTTCCAGTTCAAGCTCAACAAGGATCCGACAGTATCCGATCTGCTTGAATACATAGAGAAGTCTTGGGGGCCAATAAATGAGAAGACCCTGCGGTACCACCTTCTGCAGCTCAAGAAGACAAACATAATAAAGAACTCGAAGAGCAAATACTACATATCAGACCCGAGCATAGGCGAGAGGTATGACGAAAAGGCCTGGGTGAACAGCTATTTCAACGAGATGCTTGATCCAATAAAGGAGAAGATAATATACGCGCTCAAGGAATTGAAGGACAGGTGATGCAAATGGCTTTCAACAAAAATGTCATATTCTACCTTGTAATGGCTGTGGTTGTCATAGCCATAATATACGTGCTGGCTTCAGCATTGATACATCCTGCATATAGCATATCCGTACATCTGTACAATTCGAGCGGGGCAAATCTGTATCCGTTCAATACTACAGACTTTGCCATAGTGATAAACAATACAGGAAGCTATGGTGTGCACGACATGCTCGTCGGCTTTTACATCGATGGCTCTGCGCTGCACCTCTACAACGCGTCCATACCTGCGCACAAGAGCGCAGTTATATATACCAATTATACTTATACTGCAAACGGAACGTACTCGTTCTCAGCCATAGCCGATCCGGGGCATGTTATTGATATACCTGACAGGGGAGCCACAGCGGCTTCGATAGCAATGAATGTAAGCCAGAACGAGTCTGGTCAGGCTTACTCATCCATGCCGAACAACGGCATCGTGTCTTCGTACAATTTCACCCTCATGCAGAATATTGGGCCGGTGCTCGCGGAGCTGTCAAGCAAATATAACGTCAGCAGGATGAACTCGCTGCTGGTCCCGAATAAAACAGTGATGGACAGCATCATGTCTGACCTATATGGCACTCTGAACTCCGTGCATGGGGCGGTTGCGCGCTACTCAAACGGCTCGTCCGCGTATGCACTTTGGCTGCAGGGCACAGGAGGGCCTGGCATAATTGGCAAAATCCTCGGCAGTTTTGGATACAACAGCATTTCAGAGTCCGACGGCATACAAATGTTTGACCTCGGCAACGGCACAAGCGCATGCATATCTTTTTCAGGAGGCTGGACAAAAATAGTATCTTACCATTCTGTTGGCAGCGCCACCTGTGCATCGTTGAATGCTGCATATGCACCAACTCGTTCCGCGGAGGTGTACACAGCGATGAACAGCTCTGCACATTTCCTTGACCACATAGGCAGGTTCTTCTATAATACATCCGCAGCCGGCTTTTCGTATCTTGGCAATACCTTTGGCGAAGGCAATGGCAGCATATCAGGCTCCAACATATTTCAGAACAATTACGGCATATTCATAAGCTATATCAATAGGACATCTGCCAACAACAGCAACCCTGGAAGGTGCTTTGGCCTATTGTCTAACAACAGCGCTGTGTGCTCGGTGTATATCCTGCAGGGAGCTGGTATCAATGCACCGGTATCGCTAGTCAAATCAGAGGAGCTAACCAACAATTACAGGATAGAGATGTACTCATTCGTAAACTCTACTGAAGCGGTTGATGCTCACCTGAATGCCTATGATCTGATAAAGTCATTGAACATTAGCCAGTCGCCCCTGCTGTGGAGGAGCGCCTTCAACGACACATGCTCCATACCGATAAATGGCATATCGTGCGGGATAGTCGGATTCAATTATACCAGCAACACCGCAAGCATGAACATAACTAACAATCTTAACACAAGCCTGAAGCTCAATTACGATGCCTGCTACATATCAGGCCTGCAGTCGAACGAGACAATAAACCGCACCATAGCTCCGCGCTCAAGCATAAGCCAGGACGTGAAGTGCTACAATATACCTATACCTCTTCTGAGCGCCGTGACCAGCTACAACCTGTACATGAACTACACGCTTGACAACAGGACGGGCAGCGTGTATGGAGCGCTGAACGTGACCAACGAGGGCTATCCGTGATTCATAGGCCTATGAAGTCCTTTGCGCCGCTGCCTTCGGGGAAAGCGCGCCGTCCTTCCGCTTCGACTGGCAGCCCTGTTTCGTTCGCCACGCGGGCGAGCTCGCTCGCATCGAGCATCCTGTTTAAGTAGAGCTCTACGAATTCGGCGTTGCCGATCTTTACCCTCTTCACCTTGAACACCTGGTATTGCTGCATTCCGGCTCTTTTTACTTTTATTCTTGCCTGCCCAGATGCAATTATGCTCTTTGCGTTAGCGCTAAGGTCCATGTAGAATCACGAATTATATTTATTACATCAAGCACAAAAGAATTTAGGCATTGCATGTTATAGCACTTTAGGCAAAAACGCGCGGCATTTGGTAATCATATGTATATCGACTCGGGTTTCATAAGCCAGGTATTCACATACTCGTATGCGTTGCTGAAGCCTTCCGTAGGCGCATTCTATGCGGAGGCGCTCTCGCTTCTCGCCGCCTTCATAGTCTTTGCCGTACTTCTCGGAATATTGATAGTTGGGTTCGTTTACCTCTTTGGATGGGGCGAAAGGAAGTTTATGGCAAGGGTGCATTCCAGGCATGGGCCGACATACTTAGGCAAGTTCGGCATATTGCAGAACATGGCAGATGTGCTTAAACTCCTGTCTAAGGAGAACATAACGCCGGACAATGCCGACAAGCCGCTCTACGGCCTGGTTCTCCCGCTGCTGTACGCGATGTTCGTTGTGATGCTTGCATTCATACCGATAACAGGCACTTTCGTGGGGATAAACGCCACGCTGGGCCTCCTGGTTGTTTTCCTGCTGCTGTCGTTCTCGCCGCTGATAATGTTCCTGGCGGGATGGACTAGCGGCAATAAGTTCGCTTCGATAAGCGCACAGAGGTCCGTTATAACGATGGTGAGCTACGAGCTGCCCATGCTCTTCGTCGTCGTAGCAGTAGCGATGCTCGCGCACAGCTACAACCTCATATCGATAGTCAATGCGCAGAGCGGCATGTGGTTCGGCATACTCATGCCTATAGGGCTGGTCGTGTTCTTCGCTGTGATGCTCGCAGAGCTTGAGAGGCCGCCGTTCGACCTGCGCGAAGCGGACAACGAGCTCATAGCGGGATGGCTGACGGATGTGAGCGCACCTTACTATGGCCTGGCACTGTTCCTCGACTACACACGCATGTTTGTGGGCTCGCTGCTGATCTCGCTGCTGTTCCTTGGTGGATGGCTCGGGCCGGTTCTGCCTGCTGCGTTCTGGATGATACTGAAGGTGGTGCTGGTCACAATATTCGTAATAGTGCTCAGGACATCGATGCTCAGGATGAGGCTCGACAGGGTGATACGCACAGGCTGGCTATACCTCCTGCCGCTGTCGCTGCTGAACGTGCTCATAACTTTCGTGGTGTTTGTCAAGTGATGGTATATTTGGTGCTGAATGAGGGAAGATAGCATATAAAGTTTGCCAGACATGTAGGAATGATGGAATGGTATTCGTAAAATCGATAGGACGTGCGGTCAAGGCGCTTGCACGTGGTCCGAGTACGCTTCAGTATCCTGAGGACAGGGAATCGATAGCCGACAACTACAGGGGCATACACAAGCTTGACATGAAGACCTGCATAAGCTGCGGCGCGTGCGCGCGCATATGCCCGAACCAGACAATAACAATGGTCGACGTGGAGACGGAGAAGGGTACAAAGAAGATGCCAGAAGTGAACCTGGAGAGGTGCCTGTTCTGCGACCTTTGCGAGGAGGTATGCCCTACGAAATGCCTTATACTATCCAAGGATTACAGCTTCGAGAAATATGACAGGAGGGAATATGTGCTCAGGCCTGAGGACTTGAAATAATATTAGTGTGGTTGTGTGTTGGCCCTGATGGATTTGATTTTCTTCATAGTAGCAGTCTTTGAGATTGCATCCGTAATAGCGGTTTTCAAGCTCAAGGACATACTGCATGCTGCGATAGCCCTCGCCTCTGTATTCTTTGCCAACTCGATCATGTTCCTCCTGATAGACCAGGACCTTCTGGCAATATTGCAGCTATTCATAATGATAGGAGGCGTATCGACGTACATATTCGTTGGCGTGGCTTCCGGGAGCTTTTCGCGCTTCAAGCACACTTCGTACATAGGGCTGGCAGTGATATCGGTAATACTGGCGGCGGTCCTCCTCTACCCGCTCGTGGCGCTCGGCTCTTCCGCAACTGTCAGCAATGCGCTGACCGTAAGCGAGATATCGGCAGACATGTCTTCGTCTATACAATACCTTTACTTCATAGCAATATTCATATTCGCGGTATCCATAGGCGCTGTCATAGTAATGAAAAGGATAGGTGGCAAGAAATGATATTCATATACCTGCTCGGCCTGAGCTTGATGCTGTTCGCTATAGGCATCGCAGGGATATCCTCGAGCAGGCACTTCATAGTTATGATGTTCTCGGTAGAGATAGTGCTGGTAGCTGCTGCGCTTCTGGCAGCTTCCGTGTTCAGCTATTTGGGCACGGGCAACATCCTTCTGCTGCTGTTCGCAGTATGGGCCATTGCCGCTGCAGAGGTGGTCGTTGCGATATCGCTTTACCAGTACATGGTCAAGGCAGAGGTGAGCCTTGATGTATCTAAGCTTTCGAAATTGAAGGAGTGAATTGATGTTGCAGGCATTGCCATTGCTGAGCGTTGCGCCGCTGATAGCAGCTGCGCTGATAATATTGGCGATACATCGCGACCGGGCTGCCAAGTACATAGCGCTGGCGGGCAGCGTGCTGTCGCTCATCATCATAACAGTAGTAGCCCTTTATTATGTCGGGGGAACATACAGGGTGAGCTGGTTCAGCCTGCAGGGCTATTCGTTCAACATAACGACTTCTGTGCTTCCGCTCAACGCGCTGCTTCTCGCCTTGGTAGGCATAGTCACGCCTTTGATTTTCCTTTATTCTTTCGGCTACATGGACACTAAGAGCGAGCAGAGCAGGTACTATTTCGAAATAAGCCTGTTCGCCGCTGCGATGATGCTGTTCGCGATATCGGGCAACTTCATAACCATGTTCATAGCGTGGGAGATGCTCGGCATAACAAGCTACCTGCTAATAGGGTTCTGGTACGCGAAGAAGGTAGTGCCTGATGCCGCTAGGAAGGCGATAAGCACAATAATAATAGGCGACATTCTGTTCCTCGCAGCGATCATAGTGCTATGGAGCGCGTATCGTACGCTCAACATATCTGCGTTGCTTTCAATTGCAGGCAGCACGGTCTACTTGAAGGTAGCGCTTGCCTTTATACTGGTCGCAGCATTCACGAAATCCGCACAGTTCCCATTCAATGAGTGGCTGTCCGATGCCATGGAAGGGCCTACGCCCGTATCGGCCTTCCTCCACTCTTCGACCATGGTTAAGGCGGGCGTGTTCCTTGTAGCGATACTTCTGCCGCTATATGTAAAGGCTGGGATGCTCATGCCCATACTCGCGATAGGCCTGATAACTGCAATAATAGCCGTTATGAACGCGCTTTCGGAGCACCACATAAAGAAGATACTGGCATACTCTACGATGGAGGACCTGGCACTGATGTTCATAGCTTTGGGATTCAACGCCATATTCGCAGCAATGCTGCTGTTCGTAGTACAGACGTTCTACAAGGCGCTGCTGTTCATGAGCGCAGGCTCGATAATGAAGGCCACTGGAGAGGAGAACATATACAAGACCTACAACTTCGGATTCAAGACGAACAAGCTGCTGTACATATCGACAATCATAGGGGTGCTCTCCTTAGCGGGCATATTCCCCCTTGGCGGATTTTTCGGCAAGCTTGGAATAGACACTTCTGCCAGCAGCATGTACATATATGTCGCCCTGGTAGCGATAGACTTCCTATCAAGCGTGTACATCTTCCGCTGGCTGTACCTGCCGTCCAGGAAAGACAGCTACCTGTCAAGCTTCGGATACCGGACTGTACCTAGATCCATGCTGGCGCCGATTGCAATACTGGCCGTGCTGGTGCTAGCAAGCGGCCTTGCCTATTTTATGCTTCCAATGTATTATGCCGCAATGCCGAAATTCAGCATAGGCATCATTGATCCGCTGATAGAGACCGCGCTTGTCCTAGCTGGTCTTGGAATCGCTTACATTCTTTATTCAAGGGGCAGGGCGACCCATGTAGATGCGTCATCCATGGAGTACAAGCTGCTTCACAATAGCTTCTTCATAAACGCGTTCTATGTATACCTGCTTAAGGGCATAGAGCTGCTCGGCGAAGGGTTTGACGCGCTAAACGATGCGATAAACAGCGTAATAAACGGGGGAGCCTACAGCTTCATACTGCTCGGCAATGCCCTGAAAAGGATAGAGAATGGGAGCATAAACACCTATGCGATAGCGTTTGCTGCAGGCATAGTGTTCCTAGTGATAGTTTTCGCCATGAATTTGATAAAGTGATGCCTTGATCCCGGAATTCAGCATAATATTCGCGGCGCTTGCCTTGGGCATAGTGCTAGCCGCATTGCTCGAAAAACGCTTCAGCTATTACATAGGCATCGCTGCTACTGCCATCGTTCTGGTAGTGGTGTTGCTCATAGTAGCGTATGAGTACGTTTTTGGGGCTAGCGTGATGGCGCAGACCTATGCCTACATACCGCAGTTCGGCGTGCATGTTTCCTTCATAGCTACGCCCATATCGACAGTGCTGCTGACAATGACTGCGGTTGTGCTATTCGCTGCGGCGCTGTCAAGCGGCAAGAATGGAACAAGCAAGGGTGCTACCGTGCTCATGCTGCTGTTTGGTCTTGCTGCAATAGGCCTGTTCTCGTCCTCCAATCTCATATTGTTCTTCATATTTTGGGATGTTGGTGTAGTGGCTACGTTCTTCATGATAAGCTATATGGGTTCAGCAAATAGGAGATCTGCGGCGCTGAAGTTCCTTGTATACTCCCTTGGAGCAAGCGCTGCGCTCCTATTAGGCATAATACTCATATATTTCGGTACGCCGGTGCATTCCTTCAACATCGCTTACATAATATCGCACGGGAGCCTCATGCCAATAGGCGTACAGGAATCGATATTCGTGCTGCTTTTCGTCGCATTCATGATAAAGATGCCTATATTCCCCCTGCATTCGTGGATGGCAGATGCGTACACCGAATCTTCCACGCAGGGATCCATGCTGATATCGGGCGTTCTTTCGAAGTTCGGAGCATACGGGATGCTGCTTCTGTTCCTTATGATGCCGATAGCTGCCAAGTATAGCACATACATATTGGCACTGGCTGCCATATCCGCCTTCTATGCTGTCTTAGTAGCAATAAACCAGAGCGATATGAAGAGGCTAATATCGTACATAAGCATGCTTGACATGTCCATAATACTCGTAGGAATAGCTTCAATCACCGTCATAGGCAGGGAGGGCAGCATATATGGTATGCTGGCGCACGGTCTTGGCATAGCGCTGTTGTTCCTCGTGGCAGGTAGCATAGAGGGCATGTTTGGATCAAGGAGCATAAAATTCATACGCGGGGTCGTCGAAGGTTCTGCTTCGGCTGCATACTCGTTCATGTTGGGCATTTTCTCCCTAACTGGGGTTCCCCTCACAGTAGGATTCATAGCAGATCTGCTGATATTCATTGGCGCATTCAGTGCCTTCGGGCTCTACGGGCTGATACCGCTCGGCGCAATACTGCTCGCAGGCGGATTGCTTTACCTGATAGTCAGCAGATCGATAGTCAATGGAAGGAACGGCGCAGAAGCCCCTTACCTGCCGACCGCTTCGCAGAAAGCGGGTTATGCGGTGCTGCTGTTGTTCATATTTGCATTCGGCATGCTGCCGTTTATATTGCTGAAAATAATAGGTTCGTAGTTGATAGTAATGCTTGCACCAAATAGCGATTTAATGCTCGTATATGCCGCATTTGCAGTGCTTGCCATGTTCGTTGCGTCAGGACTAGCAGCAGCGTTGCATAGGAGGAAGAATGTTGCATTTTTGATAGGCCTTCCGCTGCTTGTCATAGACACTGCGCTGTTTCTCTCAGTCTTCGCAGGCGGCTCGAGCACGACGCTGCTGGGAATATTCGGGATGTATCCTTTCTCAACACTCTTTGCGGCACTGTTCATGGCCTCAGGCACTCTCATATACCTGATTTCGTACAGGTACTCGAATGATTTCACGGGCTTCTCGGCGCTCTTCGGCTTCATGCTTGTCGGGGTAATAGGCGTCGCTGCTTCTACATCGCTAGTAACCACAGTCGTAGGCATAGAGCTGGTGGCGCTGAGCACCGTATTCATGATAATACTTGACGGCAAGAGCAGAGTGGAACCAGCAGTTAAATTGTTCATACTGGGTGCCATAGCGATATCAGTTCTGCTCTTCGCTGTTGCGATGGTATTCTCCTATAACCCGTCGCTGCTCCTATCTGGCTTTACAGCACCGGGCCTGACGACCGGTAGCTATATACTAACGCTTGCAATAATACTCTTCGTCGCAGGGTTCTCGTTCGAAGCCTCGCTATTTCCGTTCAACCTCTGGGTGCCTGACGTATACCAGGGTGCACCGACAAACATAACCGCAATGCTTGCAGGCATGAACAAAAAGGTGGCTTTCGTAGCTATAATGACCACTTTCTTCGTGCTGCTTTCCAAATACTCGGCGACATTCTCGCCCATATTTGAGCTACTGGCAATACTGACCATGTTCTTCGGCAACATAATGGCATTCGTCCAGAAAGACGTGAAGCGCCTTTTTGCATATTCCTCCATATCCCAGGCAGGATACATACTCATAGGCATAGCTGTGGCTGACAGCTTCGGAATAGAGGCTAGCATAGTGCAGATAGCTGCGCACATGTTCATGATAATAGGCGCATTCTCGATAGTGCTCTGGCTGGAGTCCAGAGGCCTCAGGAGCATAGACGATTATTCAGGGCTGGGCTACAGAAGCAAGTTTGCAGGCATATCATTGAGCATATTCATGCTTTCAATGGCAGGCGTGCCACCTCTCCTTGGCTTCACTGGCAAGCTGCTGCTGTTCTCAAGCGCGGTTGACAAAGGCATGCTCATACTGGCGGGGCTCGGGATACTCAACAGCTTTATGTCCATATACTATTACGGTAAAGTAATCGGCTCTATGTATTCGAAGAAGGGTGTAGGCAGCGGCAAGCTGTTTGCCAATGGATACATAATTGCTGCGGTTGCGGTGTGCCTGGCAGTGGTTGTGCTGTTTGGATTGTATCCAGGACCTATCATACACGCTGCAAGCGAGGCCAGCCTTTCTCTGTTCGGCATGTGAACGGCTCAGTCACCTATGAGCCCGCGGAATATGAGCCTCTTGAGCATTATGCTGGGCCGGTCCATGTCGCCGTAGGAACCTAGGAATTTCTCGCCGCCGATCGACTTAACTACGCTGAATATGCGGTCCATCCGGGCTGGGCTAGCCGATGAGTATAGATTGTGTATCTTCTTATGGAGGAACATTTCAAGTCCATATTTCTTTCTCCAAGCATGCTCGTATCTTGATAATGGAATGCCCTGATTAAGGTACCTTGTTATAGAGTCTGCAGCTATGCTTGCACATCCCGAGCCAAATACTATTCCGCCGCCTGTAGTTGCTTTTGTCTGGCCGGCCGCATCGCCGACAAGAAGGGCGTTCCCAATCACAGTCTTCTGCCTTGCCTCCAATGGTATCATGCTGGCATGCTCAGATATCACATTGGATGATTTCAGCATTTCCGCAATCTCCGGTTTCTTGACAAACCTATCAAAAACCGCTTTGCTGTTCTTCCTGTATGCTGAATCAACACCGAGGCCTAGTTCCAATATATCATGACCGTAGGGTACGCTCCAGCCGAAGAAGTTGTGCATCAGCGCATTGTCAAAAAAAAGATCTACAACATCAGTCTCTCCGACATCTGCTCCGGAATATTCTGCCTTGTACGTAAGGACATATGAACCTATTGGCGGAAATGCAAAAGCTTTTGCGACGGTCGACACCGCACCGTCAGCACCCACTATTACATCATACTTATCCCTGAGCTTTATGATGCCATTTGGGCTGAACCGTGTATTTGTGTGTATCTTGGCGCCATCACGCTTTGCTTCAGAAGCACACTCTTCCACATACTTGCCCCTGTCTATAACATACGCCTTTGTATCATTTGACTTTATCTTCAGCTTCCTGCTACCGGAATGCAGTATTGCGCCGCTGAGCTCGTTAACTATCGACCTTTTGTAATCAATACCGATGCGATCAAGGCCTATTTTTGATATTATTCCTGAGGCCTTCTCAGAACCCTCCGAAATATTTAGCTTGGATTCGTATACGTCAACTTCTATGCCGGAGGCTGCCAGCGCCTTTGCCAATATCAGGCCCACAGTACCTGCACCTATGATGCATACAGATTTAGCCGTACGATACACCTAGACGACATCCAATGAATCAGCAATAATAACGGATTTGGTATTTAAATATGTCGCACTGTAATGCTTGCGCAACATCAGCGTATAGAGGCAAAGCCTACAAAACATATATAAAGGTTGTATAGCATTATATCATTGATGGTGATTTAACGGCAGCAAAGACCGCAAAAACAGCTCAGGCAAAGGAAATGCCCTCGACAAAAAGCCTCAACAACCCCGTCATAAAGATAGAGAACATAGTTGTCAGCGCGGCGTTGCATGCCGAGATAGACCTCTATGCCCTGTCGAAGAACGTCAAGGCTGTTGACTATGAGCCGGAGCAGTTCCCAGGTGCGATATTCAAGGTGGCTGAGCCGAAAGCCGTGATAATACTTTTCAAGAATGGCAAGATGATATGCACAGGCACCAATACTGAGGCAAACATAAAGAAGGTGCTCGCATACGCTGCAGGGGTCATATCCAAGTATGTGATATCGATCACCCCAAAATCAAAGTGATTGCTACAGCTTGGCGACTTGCCTGGCCCTCTTATCAAATACATTGAAGAACCTATCCCATGAGTAGCTTTTCCTTACCCTTTCTATGCCTGCCTTGCCTAAGTCCTTTGAGAGCTGTGGATCTTCAACAAGCATCTGCATCTTGGCTGCCATCTCCCTCTCATCATTAACAAGGAACCCTGTCTTTCCGTTGATTATCGTATCTCTTGGCCCGCCTTCGTTGACTGATATTACCGGCTTGCCGCTTGCCATCGCTTCCAATGGCACAAGGCCGTAGTCCTCGTTTATCGGGGTGTACAGCACCGCCGAAGAATGGGCGAAGAGGCTCCTCTGCTTTGAATCGCTCGGATTCTCTATTATCTGCACATCTCCTGTCTTTTTCGCTTCCTCCTTGATCCTGTTGTAGTATGAAGCGTAGAAATCGTCCTTGGATACCGCGCCCGACAGCACGAGCTTGTAGCCCTTTGTCTTCCTCTTGAATATGGAGAAGGCGCGTATAGCGTATTCCTGCCTCTTGTTCTGCGATATCCTGGAAGGATAGAAGAAGTACTTGCCGTCCCCGAGATTCTTGTACTGCTTGTAGTCTATGCCCCCATTGAGCACTTCTGCATCTTCCCTGCCGTAATATTTGCGTATCCTGGACTCCGTATTGGAGCTGTTTGCGAAGATGAATTCTATGTCCCTTACTACCCTCTTGTCTATCCTCCTTACGCCCTTGGCGCCGAGTATGTGCACGGGCTTCTGATATGTTTTTTTAAGGGACAGCCTGTACTGGTACAGGTCGTATATGTCCCTAAAGGGCGTGTGGCAGTACCATATTACACGCTCATTCTTATGCCTTGCCCAGTGGCTTGGCGCCATGTGAGCGTTTATTACATCATAGTCATCGCGGATCTTCAGGTTGTAGAAGCTTAGCCCGTAGTTTAGGCCCTGCATTACGCGCCCATAAGGGAGCATCTTCGTGATTACGGGCTTGCCTATTACTTCTACATCCAAATCGGAGAATTCCGGAAAGGTTGATTTCTTATCGTATTCTGCTGTGTATATCTTTGCATTGTAATGCTGCGCTATCTTGAGCAGTACGCGCTCGGCACCGCCCATCAATGTCAGGTTGGCTTGGGTC
>JAKAVJ010000015.1 GCA_021827525.1 Microcaldota archaeon | reverse complement strand
GATGTGACCCTATTAGCCTTCTTGAAACTGTGCGATCTATAACGCGGTTCTGGCAATCTAAACACCTTTGAAACATAGAGCCGATTTGCCACTGCAATTGCTCAGAGGCAAAAAGCAGAAGAAAACCGGCAATCTCTATCTTATTCTATGATAACATTATTTATAAATAGGTATAGCAAAGCACCCATTTGCGGAACGGTGAGCCTGCCTGTTCAGCTGCCTGCCTGGCCCGATTGCGCCAGCAGTGCCTGCTCCTCCTTGGCCTTCTTCTTGTCGTAGAGCATGACGAATACCGTTGTTATCATGCCCACTATGAAGACTATCGCGAAGAAGAAGTACCTGTAGCCCATAGTGAATACGAAATCTACGGTTGCGTTGGAAAAGCCCATCGAAGTGGCCATAACAGGCAGAAGCACATCATAGAGTATGAGGAATATGGGCAGTATGATTATCAACGGCTTCATCTGGTGCTTGGTGCTCTCCATCACCAGCGGCATCACCTCCTTGTTCTTTGCCATTATCTCCTCTTTCGATGCTCCGTTCTTGGTCATCTCCTTGAGCTTATTGGTGTGCTCCTTGACCCTCGCCTGTATCTCCCTCATCTTCTTGGGGTTGGCGAGCTTCCTCTGCAGCGCGAGAGAGCCCAAGCTGTACGCCACCGCTATTACCACTATAAGCACAACTACCCATGAAGGCATTACTGTAAAAAGGACCAACATTCAATCACTGAAGACGTCTGACAGTGCGCTGGCCAGCTCGGCCGAGGCCTGTTCCTCACGTCCTTCTCGGTTGTTTATAATGTATAAGGAGATATTTAAATATGAGCTATAGAAGGAGAGTGTCGCCATATCCATGTCCATCTGTTTCTGTATCGTGTCTTCTTCAGTGTCCCTGTGCCTTGTAGCATCCCTTGCCCTCCTGCCCGATATCTCATGGGGCGAGGCTACAATGTATATCAGGCCCTTCAGCCCAGGCATCAGCCTCATCGTGTTGAGCGGAAGCCCAGGCGTGTACCTCGGGCCGTTCTTCAGGCTAACGTGCGTATCCACTATTATGTCGCCGTTGAGCGCATCTATCCTCCTGAAGGCCTCTGCAGCTCTTCCCATCTGCACATCGCTCCTCTGCTTCTTGAAGCTGTCCCTGTCCTCGTCCTTGCCTTCTTCCTTGACGATATCAGATATCATGTCCCCTATGTTCCTTACCATGTACCTGCTGGTGTCGACGCTCTTGAGCAGCGTCGACTTTCCCACTCCCGAAATCCCGCCCAATATGACTATCCTGTTGTTCCCCTCCATCGCACCACCTATGCCTGCTTCTTCTCGCGCGGAGGCGACCTGAGCACCTGCGCCTGCTTCATCTCAGCAACGCTGGTCTTGCCAGCATAGCCTATTGCCGCCTTCACCTCCCCGACAAGCTCATCTATGACGTCGTCTAACCTGCCCTTGTATGGGACAAGCATCTCTATTCCCTCAGCTATCTTCTTGCCCCCTGAATCAGCATATCTGTCCACTATCGCGCCCCTTTCCCTGGCTGCCTTGCTGCCCATGCCGCGGTGCTTCTTGAACTGCTTGCCCTCTATGTCAAGTATGGGCGTAGGGCTCTCATCGCACGCAGCGAACACGTATCCGAACATCACGGCATCAGCCCCGAAGGCAAATGCGAGCGCCGCATCGCCTCCGTTCTTCATGCCCCCGTCAGCTATCACCGGCACGCCCTTCACGCCAAGCTCCTCAAGCGCACCTGCTGCCTGCGAAACCGCATAAAGTGTCGGCGAGCCCGCCCTTGTGACATCAGAAGTAATGCATATTGAGCCGCTTCCAAGGCCCATCCTGAGGCCCGCAACTCCATCATCAAGCTGCGACATGGCATCCAGAACGCCCTCGCGCGTGCCAAGGTTGCCTACTATGACTGGCTTCCCTATCTCATCTACCATGCGCTTCGTTGCCGACATGACGTTGGTGTTGTGGAAGTGCGCCACGTCTATGAGCAGCTGGTCCGCCACATTGGCAAGGGCCTTCGCCCTGTCCAGGTCGAAAGGCGATACCGCAGCAGCAACCAGCAGCCTTCCGTCCTTGTCCCTGAGGGCATTCTTGTACTTGCCCTTGACCTTCACGTCCTTGTATGTTATCAGGCCCTCGAAGCTTCCGTCCTTGCCTACAACAGGCAGCTTCTCTATCTTCTCCTTCCTCATGAGCGCCACGGCATCGGCTTCGCTTATCGCGCCCGAGGCCGTTATCACGTCCTTTGTCATCACATCTGCTATCCTTGCTGAAGGATCCTCGTCCCTCACGTCCCTGTTCGTTATTATGCCTACGAGCTTGCCGCTTTCAACTACCGGCAATCCGGATATGTAATGCTTCTGCATTATCTGGAACGCGTCCTTCACCGTCTTGTCCCTGCCTATTGTTATGACGTCCCTTATTATGAATGACTCGGCCCTCTTCACCGCCTTTACCATGTCGAGCTCCTCCTCTGCGCTGCAGTTCCTGTGTATGACCCCTATCCCTCCTCTCCTCGCCATCGCTATGGCCATCCTGCTCTCAGTGACAGTATCCATAGGTGAAGATATGAAAGGAATGCCAAGGCGTATGCCCTTTGAGAAGTTAGTGCTTATATCGGCATCCTTGGGCTCTATTATTGCCTTTCCCGGCCTTAGCAAAACGCTGTCAAAAGTGAAGGCCATCTGCGAGTCCGAAAGCTTGCTGTAAAAATTGTTGCCGTCCATAGATTACTTGTGGCAATTAAAACTTAATACATTTCGCTGGCCAGCGCTTCACCCAAGCTTCCTGCCCCTCTTGCACGATGTGCATATGCCGAGCTTCGCATCGAAATGCTCGCCGCACACGTGCTTGCCGCAGAGCTTGCACACATGCTTTGCCGGCTTTCCGCATATGTAGCAAAGAGTCATTATTTCTGCCATGGTACCACTATAGCGAATCGAAGTCGACCACTCCCGAGAATATCTCCCTCGCCTTTGCCAGGGACATAGGCTTTGTGCCCTTCTGCTTCGCGTACTTGCAGTAGTACATTATCTGCGAATCGGTTATCCTTGTGCTCGAATCCAAGGCCCTGCACCTGTTTATGTAATCCTGTATTATCTTGTACGCATCCTCTACATCAAGCTTCTTCACGTTGACCAGGTACGGCGCGAGTATCAGCCCGACCGCCCTCTGCCTTACATCCGGTATCGGGTGCTCAAGGAGCTTCTCTATCCATCCCCGTGTATTGCTTCCCTGCTGCGCCTTCTGCTTCTTAAGCCCTTTCATCCCTGCAGCATAGGCGGCCACGAACTTCGGTATCTCGCTCCTGGGTATGGGAAGCCCTTGCTTTACCCTGCCCACGAGGAGCCCATCCAGGAACATTGCAATGTCTGATATTGAGAGATGTACCTTTCCATTGCTGAACGGATAGTTTGCCACTGAGAAATCATCATTCGAAGGCGCGTAGTCTAGGAAATCAGTTGCCTTCACATTGAAGCCTTCCTTGCTGGCTTCCGTCTTCAGCCCGAGTTCGCTTGCCATCCTTGCTATGTTGGCAGTGCTGTCCTCCATCATTGCGCTTATGGAGCGCTTCGCCACCGCTCTTGCATAGGCATCTATCATGTATGCGTCGCCGATTGTGCTTATGAGAAGACGCGAGTATGCATATCCGACAATGTTATCAAGCTTGCCGTAGCTCACGTTCCTGTATTCGATGCCGTTCTTGTCCAATGCCTCCTTTATCATGGCTGCAGCTATGTCAAGGTAACCCTCCCTGCCATTGTCAGGCGAAACGCCCTTCACTATCTCCTTGGCTTCGTCCGAAAACGGGTACCTGTAGGCGAAGTCAAGCTTCTCCTTCTCGTCCATAAAAGGTCATTTCTGCTTCTTTGCCCACGCCGCGAACGCCTTGTGAAGCGGCAGCATGCTGTTGTCTATCACGTTTATCTTTATGCCCCCGAACTGTGCGCTCTCTATGTCGAGCACAGGCTTGAACTCGGGCATATCTGCGTAATAAACCTCCAGCCAGTGGAACTTCCCGGATGTGAACTCCTTGTCGAACGTTTCGGAATCTGCATTCGTCACATAGAAATAAAGTATCCCGTCGCACCACATCAGCGGCGGCATGGAGTTCTGCCTCACCCTGCGCACAACTACATCTTTGACAGGCATCGTGTAAGCCTCATATATGTCAAGCTCCTTTATTGGGTAATATTTGACCTCTACCATGCAAACGCACCAATACTACTTTATGTTTGCAATACAAATAAATAGCAATTGAAGCCCGAGATGGTTGTATGCCTCATACAAGCACAAGCATACTGATGGCAGGATTTGGATGGATAGG
>JAKAVJ010000026.1 GCA_021827525.1 Microcaldota archaeon | reverse complement strand
TACAGGAAGCAGAAGATAAAGAAGCTGAAAAAGGCCAGCAGAAAGATTCTCAAAGCCCAGAAAAGAAAATGAACACCATGGCATAACTCCTACTTTTATTCGTTCAAGCTACACCCGACCTCTTGCCGTACTTGGCCATAAAATAACTTGGCCATAAAATAACAAATCTTTATAAATGTTGGCAGTTTTATTAAAACCAAGGTGTGAGAATGGAGGGCAAGAAGGTTGTTGCTGCGATACTGATAATAATACCATTCATAGCGTATCTGGCTCTGCCGCTGTACAATACGGAATTCCCCGAAGTCTATGGGCTGCCGTTCTTTTACTGGTACCAGATAATATGGCTTCCTATATCCGGCGTGCTGTTTTACATAGCCGCGGTTCTGATAGATAGCGGTCACAAGAAGGTGAAAGGGCGCAGATCCTCAAGATAGGTGTTTGAATGATAGATGCACTCACATTTTTGGTTTTCGTAACCCTGTTCATAGTATTCATAGTGATCGGCTTCCTGGGTAGGCTGTTCAGGAAAGGTGACCTGTCAAAGATAGAGGAATGGGGCCTTGGCGGAAGGAGGATGGGTACGGCACTCGTCTGGTTCCTCGTAGGCGCTGACCTATTCACTGCATATACATTTATAGCTGTACCGTCGAGCATGTTCGCCGTCGGCTCCCTCTACTACTTCGCAGTACCTTACGTATCGATAACTTTCGCCATAGCCATGCTGACGATGCCGAGACTGTGGAGATACGCCAAGAAAAGAGGCTATGTCACTGCAGCGGACTTCGTCAAGGACAAGTTCAACAGCAGGAACCTTGCAATAATAATAGCGGTCACTGGCATAGTTGCAGAGCTCCCTTACATAGCATTGCAGGTAGTAGGAATGCAAGCCATACTGTCCGCCATGCTCGCAGGGGTTGCGAACTTCGCCCTGGTGAGCGACGTAGCATTGATACTCGCATTCCTCGCAATTGCAGGATTCACATACTTCGCAGGATTGAGGGGCGTGACATTGACTGCAGTCTTCAAGGACATACTGATATTCACTACTGTTATAGTGGTCATACTGGCGGTGACTTTTGCGGTAGGCGGCTTCGGCAAATCTTTCGCAGCGGTGCCAAAGTATGTTACTCTGCCTCCTGCCTATAGCACTGCTTACATAAGCCTGTTCGTGATGAGCGCCTTCGCATTATATCTATATCCGCACGCAATAAACGGCAGCCTTAGCGCGCAGGACGACAAGAAACTGAGGAGGAGCCAGGCGCTTCTGCCCATATACGCCATAGGGCTCGCATTCATAGTGCTGTTCGGTGTGATGGTGTATGCGGTGCCACATGCTATGGCGACTTTGGATTCCGTGCCCGCTGCGAGCCGCGGCGTGCTGGTAGTGCCTACCCTAATAGCATCAACGATGCCGGGATGGTTCACGGGATTCGCCTTCCTAGGTATATTCATAGGAGGATTGGTTCCAGCAGCAATAATGGCGATAGCTGTGGCTAACCTTCTCACAAGGAACATAGTGAAGGAGATAAGGCCGAAGATGACCCCGCGCAACGAGACCCGGTCGGCAAAATGGATTGCCGTGATATTTGAATTCGTGGCTCTGGGTTTCGTATTCGCAGTGCCTGCTACCTACTCGATACAGCTGCAGCTTCTTGGTGGCATCATAATACTTCAAACACTTCCTGCAGTATTCATAGCCCTGTTTACCGGCAAGCTCAACAAATATTCCGTAATGGTGGGCTGGGCCGCTGGCATAATAACAGGCATAGGCTTGCTTGAATACGTGAACAACTACGGCTTGCTTACCAAGTCCCTGATATCAAGCCCGTTCGGCGTGATATTCATAGGTGCGATAGCGCTTGCAGTTAACCTGCTTATCGTAGTGGTATGGAGCGCCATAGCACCCGGAAAGGCATCGAAGAGCTTCTTGCAGGCAACGAAGAACGTATAACACAACAACAAGGCAACGCATTTTTAGGAGAGCTTGGCTCTCCATTTTTCAATATCCTGCTTTTCTTGTTTTTGTCTTGTTGTCGTATAGCGTATAATAGGCGAATAGCGGAAGTGAGCAAGGTTTATAAATTTATCTATTGATACGTTAAACATATCTTGGTGGTGTTGCAATGGCTGAAGGATATAGCGATGAGCTATCCAACAAAGCTATAAGCTATCTAATTGATAAGTACAGTCCTGCGGGCAACAGGATAGGCTGGCTGATGATAGCCTCGATATTCGTAGAATCATGGGACCTTTATTCCATATCATTCATACTGATATTCCTTTCGACAATATTCCATCCCTCTGCTCTTCTTCTAGGCCTCACTGCAGCAGGAACGCAGGGAGGTGCGGTGATAGGTGCACTGTTCGGGGGCTGGCTAGCAGATAAAATAGGGAGGAGAAGGGTGTTCCTTACTACAATGGTAATATTCATAGTGTTCGGCCTCGCACAGGCGTTCGCGCCTGACATGGTAGTCCTTGCAATACTTAGATTCATACTCGGAGTGCCGCTCGGAATGGACATAGCAAGCGGTTATACCTATATAATGGAATCCATGCAGAAGGGCAAGCGCGAGGTAATGGGCAACCGCTGGCAATTCATGTTCGCCGTAGGAGAAATATCAGCGATACTGGTTGTTGCAGCGTTCCTCATAGCTGGCGTCTCGCCAAGCATATTATGGAGGATAGTGCTAGGCGCTTCAGCAATTCCTGCCTTGGCGATATTCATACTGAGATACAACCTGCCTGAGAGCGCTATATGGCTCATCGGCAAGGGGAGGTATGCCGATGCCAAGAAGGAGACGAGGAGGATGTACCATGATTCGCTTAGCATGCTTCCGGATCAAAACTTCTACGCTCCAAAGGTCAATCTGTCAAAGTTCCTGTCAGTCATACACAAGGACCGCATAAAATGGAGAGCAACTATATATGGCTGGATAGCATCATTCATGCAGAGCACTGAATTCTCGACTTTCGCATTCTACATACCTGTGCTGTTCGTAGCTCTCGGTGTTTCAGGAATACTGGGCACCGACCTTATAACCCTGGCCGTGTACATAATAGCAATGATATCCGGATTGGTAGGGCCAATGATACTGCCTAGGATAGGGCAGAGAAAGCTTAGCATATACGGATTCAGCATGGTATTCGTGGCGCTGATCATCGCTGCGATAGCAATATTTGCCAAGCAGCTGATAATACTGCCGATAGCTGCAGGTATAATGCTATGGGGTCATTATTGGGATGCCGAGAACGTGATAACCATACCATCTATGGTTGCGCCGCCAAAATACAAGGCAACGTCAAGCGGCTTCGCATACATGTTCGTGAAGCTGCCCGCATTCTTCTCCATATTCCTGTTCCCGGCGTTCTTCGACTACGTAGGAAAGGGCGGCGCTACGCTATTCACGGCGATGTTCCCATTGATAGGCCTGCTGGCTGCAATATTCATACTGCCTGAGGTGTATGGATACAAGGAAGTCATAGCCAAGACTATCAAGAGAGCGGTAAGGAGGAAGAAGTGAATCCCACCCCACTTCTTCCCTTTTTCTTTTTCCTTTCTTATTCTTACCTGTGCGCCAAAGCTTAGACTGTATTCAGCAAACCGTTAGCTTATATCGATGTACATCTGGTCGTTGAATTCATATGCGGCTGATTCATCATCAAGGTTGAATGCCTTGAGCATCTCATCCTTATTGCTGAACTTTTCTACCTTGCCACTCTCGGAGTCCATCATGACTATGGATCCGCCGAATTCGTAATACACGTATATGCTGCGCGTGCTGTCCCTGGATACCACCACTACCTTCGATGAAGGATTCCCCAAGGCTATCAGAATGCTGCAAAGGAGTATGCTCTTGTCAGTAACGTCGCCCATCATGAAGCGCAGAGTCTCCTCGGGCATGAGCCAGAACTCTATTGGCAATGCTGCATCCCCTACATCCTTCGAGACAAAATCGAAGGCCTTTCTTGCGGCATCCGGGAAATTTGCGTCATAGTTATAGCTGTCGAATTCTCCCTTTATGTCTGCGGCTTTTCTCGCAACCATGGCAGCCTTGGGCGTTACAAGCGTGGGCAGTTCGGCAACGGACAGCGCCTCCTTCTCCTCTATGTAATCCTTGTATTTTGAGATGATGAGCAGATATATGTTATTGAGGCGCACGTACCTGTCAAGGGAATCCTGCAGGCTCCCTTTTTCCTTCTCTTCGCCTGGTGCATCCATACTTTCCATATTATCGATAACCTATATGAAGTATAAAAAGCTTACCCAAATTGGGTACGCTTTGCATGAATCAAAGGTGACGAGTAAAGCAGCAATATAACAACAAAGAAAAATAGAAGAAGAAAAGTGAAAAGCGGTGAAAGATATGGAGCCGCTTTCACTTGTATATGGACTGGTACTTGGCTCCAGTATCATCAGTTATGTGTATGCATTCCCCTTCGCACTCTATGAGGCACGCCTGGCAGAGTATGCATGCCGAGCCGTTTACGCCAACGGATATGCCGCCGCTCGTGCCGTCGTTGTCCTTGGCGAAATGCTTGTGGCCATCCTGCACGTTTGCCCACTTGTCGTACACCGCCTTGTCCGTCACTCCCTTCCACTTCATCTCTTCCGGTGCGGTATCGGAATTCGCGCCTTCCGCGTCTGGATTGTCAGGGGTTCCCCTGCCCTTCATCTGGAATACAGCTACCGGGCACACATCAAAGCAGTGCTGGCATCCGGTGCACTTCGTCTTGTCAACATATACATCCATTTAACCACGTCATAAAACTATTCTGCCTTAAGGCTTTAAAACTATGCGTGCGCGAAGTAGACGCAAATACAAATATCTACTCTATGCGCGGCGCTTAGCAAATCAGCCGAAAAGGCCAGCCAATCCTCCGGCAGCTTCCTCTTCGCTCTTCTTCTCGTCCTTCTTTTCCTCCTTCTTCTCTGCCTTACCTGGTGCTGCAGCTGCCTGCTGCTGCGGTGCTGCCGCCTGCACGCTCTGGGCGTTCTTTATCACTTCCTTTATGTTGACTCCTTTCAAGGAAGAGACTATGGCCTTGGCCTGTGCCTCGTCCGGGCTCATTCCGGCAGCCTTTATCACTTCGAGGATGTTCTGCTCGTTTATCTCTTTTCCTGCTGCGTCAAGCAACAGTGCTGCATATACATATTCCATATCTTTCACCTTTAAGCGTTACCATTTCCAGTGCCCGCATTCAGGCTCGCCGCCTGGAGCGCAGCTGCGCCGAGCAGCTTCTCGACTATGCCCTTGTCGTACAGCTTGTACTCTATGCCGAGGTGCATCGCGCTGCTGTATGCCTTGAGCAGCATGCTCTTTATTGTAAAGCTGTTGACTATGTTCGCCGCATAGCTTATCGCTATCGCTTCTCCCAATGCCTTGGCGATGTCCTTGCTCAGCCCCTCAGGGGTTATGCTGAGCGCCTTCTGCGTGAACAGCGTGCCGTCCGAGAATATCACCGACGGGGTTATGCTTGCCACTATCGGCTTTATGCCGAGCGTGTGCAGCGCCTTGGAAAGGCCCGTAGTTATGACCTCTCCCTCCTTAACCTTCTTGTCCTTGGCTATTACGACCTTCCCCTTCTGTATCTGAACATCGATGCCCGCCTGCTTCAGCTCCGTCACGGCCTGCCCCGGCTGTAGCGTGGTCTCTCCGCTGCTTATTAGTATGTCTGACGGGGCCTTCTGGTTGGGCTTGGCCGCAAGCTTCAGCGAATTCGACTTGAACTCCCTGTAGAGCTCGAACGGATCCTTGTTGCTCATAACTATGGCCGATGTGCCCTCAATATACTTGACAAGGTCCTTCGACCTGCTGTCGCTCTCAAGTATCTTTATAAGCAGGTTCTTCCTGCCCATCACTACCTTTATGCTGCTGCGCATCCTGTTCTTAGACAGCTGCAGCAGCCTGTCCGGTATGTTGCCAACAGGCATTATGCCTATGGTCTTGTAGCTCTTGAGCTCCTTGCTCGCCGATTCTACAAACTTTTCCTTCTGATCTCTTGTAAGCATAAAATCACTACAATATCTTCATGGGCGTGCTCATTGTGAGCTTCATGTATATCGACCTGAGGGTATGCTTGCCGAGCTGCTTCGCCAGAGTGTTTATAACGGCATCCACATTCTCTGTTATCTGGTCGGTGCTCATCTTCTCTGTGCCTACCATGCAGTGCACAGTGGGCAGGTACTTGCCCTTGCTCCTTATGTATATCGACTTACTCACGTTCTTTACCATATCTTCGATGCTCGTGCCGACTATGGGCTTAGGCATCTTGTTCCTCGGCCCGAGGAACTGACCAAGCGCCTTGGCGATCTGAGGCATCAGGCTCGGCTGGGCTATCAGCTCATAGCTGAGGAGTTCGTGCTGCTTTGACGCATCAGCGGATATCGAGGCCAGCTCGGGGCTCTTTATCACCTTCACGCCCAGGGCATTCGCCTTGTCTATGATATCCAGGCTATCGGCGAACACCGCCACTCCTCCCCCCTTTCCCTTGCCGTTCGGCAGGGCTATGGCGAGATTGAGCCTGTTTGCAGGCTTGCTGAAATCTACCCCCTTGAAATTGACTGCGAGCTCGACGCTCTGGGCGAACTTCCTCTTGCCCTTATTTTCATTTATGTAGGCGTCAATCTTCTTCTTCAGATCTTCTTCCATCAATATCCCTCCTGCATGATGCAGTGCTTGCGGGAAAACAAGTCAACTTTTATTTAGGTGGGAAACCTATATAAACATTTGCGAATTTCTCCCTTTTACTTGCTTTCTACCTTGGCCTCGAAATCCTCCACCTTGTAAGTGAACTCTTCGTTGGCCTTTATGCTGCCGCGCTCCTTGAGGACCTCCCTTGCGAGCAGGTAGTAAACGAAAGCGAGCGCCCTCCTGCCCCTGTTGTTCACCGGTATGAGGAGATCCGTGTACTTCGTCGAATTGTCCGTGTCGCTCAGAGCGATTATCGGTATGTTTATCTTGCTTGCCTCCTTTATGGCCTGCTTCTCGTTCCTCGAGTCGCTTATGAAAAGCAGCGCTGGCTCCATGAAGTCGGGCCTGCCCGGGTTCGTGAATATGCCTGGGTTGACTCTTCCTTCCAGGAACTTGGCCCCTATGAGCTCTGCGAACTTCTTCGCTGCGTATATGGCGTATATCCTGGAAGCAGTTACGACGACCTTGTTCGGGTCATATCTTGCGAGCATCTTTGCAGCTATCCTTATCCTAGAGTCTATGGTCTTGACGTCAAGCAGGTAAAGCCCGTCCTCGCGTATCTTGTATATGAACCTGGACATGCCAGGCGCTTTGACCTTTGTCGCGATGTGTATTCCTTCTTCTAAGTATTCGTTTTGGTTAACGAGTAATTCATCTTCCATTTTATGCACCTTCTGGGGCCGCCGAGATTTTCAAGTGCTTTTTGAATTCCCGAAAGTTCTCGGGTCGCCAGCACCCCAAGCTGGAAGCCTACCAAGCTAGCAGACGGCCCCATTGATTATTATTTTCAAACACTTACATATTTATAACGCAACCATCTTCTATGCTTTCAGCTCTTGTTGCCCATCGTTATGAATTCATCTATCAGCTCTATGTTGCTGACGAACATGCGCCTGCAGCAGTATCTCTTGACTCCAAGGCTGTCGAGTACCTTTGCAGGATCCTCATGCTCCTTGTTCACTCTTTTGTCGTATTCTTCCCATTTGTCCGCAAGCACTGCACCGCAGCTGAAGCATCTAACTGGCATCATCATTTCTATCACCAATCATCTGTACGAAGTCTGGAACCTCGCCCTGGCCTTAGGACCGAGATACTTCTTTGGCTCTACCCTCCTGTTATCGTCTACAAGCACTGTCCTGTCATATTTGAGGAACTCCTTCCTTACCACATCGCCTTCGGAGAATTCTGCAAGCGCCTTGGCTATAGAATTCCTTACTGCTTGGGCCTGCGACACCTTGCCTCCTCCCCCTACCGATACCTCTATGTCTGCCTTGTGCATCGCTTCCCTAGTCAGCGGCGATACGAAAACAGGCTCTAGCATGAGCATCCTTAGCTCCTCGGGCTCTATGACTGTTATAGGCACTCCGTTGACCCTTATCGAGCCAGCGCCAGTCATTATCCTTGCCCTGGCTATTGATCTCTTCCTCCTTCCGCTTACCACTACCACTTTCTCGGAGCTCTGCGCCCTCTTCCTTGCAGGAGCGCGCTTCCTTGCCGTTTTAGCATCCGGCAGCGCCTCCTCCTTGCGTATCTCTTGCGACGGCTCCTTTTCAATCATTATCTCTTTTTCAGCCATAATATCAACTGCATCTATCAACCATCTGTTCTCCTGTACCCAAGCAGCTCTGACAGCTCCTTGACCGTCATTGTGTTTACAAACATACCGCTGACGTCTTTTGCTTTCGGTTCCTCTACCTTTATGCTTTCGAACGCCTTGGGCACGCCGGCGAACACGAGAAGGCGCCTGTACGCATCCTTGCCGTGCGGCTTCCTGTAAGGTAGCATGCCCCTTATGATTCTCTTGACCAGCATGTCCGGTCTCCTAGACCAATACGCCGAATGCTCAGGGTTTGCCTTCTCCTTCAGGTTGACCCTTGTGGTATACTTCTTAACTATATCATTCTTGTTGCCGCTTATCACCGCCTTTTCTGCGTTTATCACAGCAACCTTCTTGCCCTGCAGAAGGCTCTTTGCGGTTATGCTTGCCAACCTGCCTACCACTCTCCTGTCTGCGTCAATCACCAAATACTCGCTTGGTTTGATATCTCTCATATAAATCATACTATTATGTCTATTTTGGCCTTCTCCTTGTCGACGATGTTATACAGCTCATTTATGCTTATTATGCTGCAGCCGGAGTCGCGCAGCGCCTTCTCCGCGCCATCAGAATACTCTATTGCAGCGATCCTCACTTTGTGGCCGAGCTTGCCCTTTCCCAGCACCTTCCCCGGGACAACGACCAGGTCATTCTCCTTCGAATGCCTGCCTATCCTGTATATGTCGACGCTGGCGCTGCTCCTCGCAGGCACCGCAACGTTCTTGTAAACGCTCTTCCAGAAGCCCTTGTGCTTGCTCTCCTTCATGCCCTTGCTGGCAATGTCCATCCATTCCTTGGTTGGGGCTCTTTCTATGTTAAGTTTCATAAATTTTCACCATAATCATGCGAGGGGTGAGATTTGAACTCACGCAGCCACTAAAGGCACAAGAGTTCTGATTTTCATCCTCAGTCTTGCGCATTTGACCATGCTCTGCCACCCTCGCACATCAGCGTACATTTTGATCAGCTTATCTTCTTCAGCTCCTTTTTTAGCTCTTTCGCGTCCTCCTTTATGCTCTCTATCGCCTTGTATGCTATCTCCTTGGGTGACATCTGGCCGAAGGTTTCTATGTAAAACTTGAATGATGCATCGCCTATTGGCTCGAAAGTCACGAACCCGGGCTGGAACTTCGCATGCCTGGCTCCGTTGCCGAGTACTGCCTTGCCCTCTAACCTCAGCCTCTGCCCCTCTGCGAGCTTTATTATGGGTATGTTCTCGTTGGCTACGCGCACCTCCTTGTCAGAGCTCACGATGTCCTTCGAGTATACGGTCCCAGGGCCCGATGCATCAAGTGTGAACAGCACCTCATCCGTCTCGGTATACCCCTTCTGGGGCGTAGATATCGGCACCAGGCCTATGCGGTGAGCTATATATTCGTCGAACATGGCGCTGGTGTTCTCATAGAACATGGCCTTGTCTATGGCGAAGCACTTGACCCTGTTAATTATGGCGCGCCTGAGTGTGTTCACGTAATAATTGTCTGTGTCGCTCACTTCGAATTGCAGCGCCTTTTCATCGTCTTCTAGGATTTTTATCTTCATGAGGTCACTTCATAAAGGCATCGGCATGCGTGCCAAATATACATAAGCGTGCTGAAATGCATAAAACCTGCATATAAAATAAATAGCTTAAATAGCTTATATACAATAGTTTATTTATATATTGTGGTAGGCGCAGCTGTTAGCGGAACAGGCACTAAGCCAAGCGGCGCCCGCATATAGGCATACGAATGATTTAATGAGTCTGGAGAAAGCGCTTGACGACGAGATGAAGAAGCCGGGGTTCGGCACGGCAAACTGCCACCTGTCATTCAAGGAACGGCCCCACATATCCAAGTCGAAGGTGGATATGGCTGACGGCGCTACATACATAAACATAGGGGAGAGTGCCAAGGTAAGATACAGTGCTACCTCTATAAAGTACATTGCAGCAGTGAACATGACTTACGACCTCCTGCTTAGCGTATACGACGTAGACACGAAGGACCTGTTTGCAATGCGCGTCCTTAAGCCTGTGCCTGATGTGTTCAAGGCGCTCGAGAAGCATGTCTCGGAGATCAACCGCAATAAATACAAGCGCTTCGAAGCCAGGCTGATAGGGATGCAGAACAAGCAGGACTACAGCATACTGATGCCCATATTCAAGATACTGGGCAAGTACAATGTGCCTGTGGTAGAGGTAGACCTGTTCGGCGACCAGATAAGGCACATAGCTCTGGAGGCGCTCTTGGGGGTCAGCTTCAACGTGCTGCTCCTAGACAGGATATACAGGCCGGGGGAGCTCAACAACCAGATGACGCAGGAACAGCTCGAGGCGCAGCTCATGAAGAGCGCAGCACCCCAAGTCAAGAAGTGAAGATGGCAGCTGTCAAAGTGCTGTATACGGGGCCGCTTCCTGTCAAGATGCTTCTCTTCAATTCCAGACCGCCACATGTGAAGCTGCCGAAGCTGCGTGCTTTTATGCTGTTCACTACATCATCAAGCGCCTGCAGCTTGCTCCTGTCAAGCCCTCTAAATCTTGCAAATGTGATATGCGGCGTGAACGCCCGGTCCTCCTGGGGTATGCCCGCACGCTCGAACAGGCTCTTCAGCTGCGTGTGAATATCCAGCAGTTCAGCCGCTCCATTGCGAATGCCTACGAACGCCACGCCCCTGCCTCTGGATTCAAATGTGCCCCCTCCTTCCACGGATATGTCGAACCTGCCATGTCTGTACCCTCTTATCACGTCCGCAGCGTGCTCAAGCCTGTTCTGGTTCAAGTAGCCCAGGAAGTTCATAGTGATATGCAGCTGCTGCGCATCCACGCTTCTCGCCAGGCCGTGCAGGTCTACGCTTGATATGGCTGCCTTCACATCATCGGGTATATCTACTGCTACGAACGCACGCGTTTGGCTTTCAGGCACAGAATCACCGCATGAATTTTGACGAATATATGGCTAGCGCCTTGATGAAGAACCCGATAACAGGTATGCCGGTGCTCATCTTTTCCACCATGTCCACCTCCTCCCTTCCTATCCCGCCCAGAAGGCCAAGCAGGGCCGGATACGCTATAAGCATGGCGAAGAACGCAACCACTATGAGCAGCTCGTAGTTCCAGCCCAGGAATATGAGAAGCACATAAAGCATGCCAGCCGCAATTGTGTTTGCCGCAACGGCAAGCAGCAGCCTTTTCGCCTTCAGCTTTAGCTCGAAGTACTTCACCATCAGCCGCACAAAGAATATATCGCCAAGTATGGGCGTTATGAGGAACAGCAGCAGGACGGTGCCGAAGCCCTTTAATGTAGGTATGAGCAGCGGTATCAATGCCAGCTGTATTACCGATATGAGTATATTATACTTCATCATGGTCTTGACCTTGCTTGCCCCAACCAGCGCCGCGCCCGCATATGCGCTGAAAAGGCCTATTACCATGCCTATGCCCAGAATGCGTATGTACATGGGCGCAAACGAGTACACGCTGCTGAAGGCCGTGAACGAGAATGGCTGCGCCAGCACCACTACTGCTACGAGCAGAGGTGCGACGAGTATGAACGAGAAATAAACGGAATTGCTGTATATCCTGCCTATGTTCCTGCTGCCCTGCGCACCGGTGAAGCTGCTCGAGAATGCGGTCAGGAGCGATAGCGATATCGAGCCGGTTATTATGTCTATAAGCGATCCCAGCCTCGAAGCAACTCCGAAGTTGCCCAGTATTACGGTGGTGGTGAATATGCCAAGCACTATGAGCGCCAGGTTGTTCACTACTGTGCTGAAGAAATTCGACACCGTTATGGGCATGGAGAACTTGAGTAGCTTCTTCATGAACCCAAATGTCGGCATAACGGGCTTTGCTCCCTCTATAACATACATATATGCAAGCGCAACTATGAACGCCGTAGTGGACCCAAGTATGAGCCCTATGAGCGGAGCCAGCGCTCCGAAGCCTGCCAAGGCAAGGCCAATGCCTACAGATGCCTGCACTACCGCCATGGAGAGTATTGATACGGAGACGTGCTTGCCGTTGCCGTAACCTACCAGCGCAGAAGAGGTTCCGCCATACATCATCGTAGTCAATATGGATATCGCGGCTATGTCTATGATGAAGCTGTCCGCAGCATTATGGAATACGAGCATCGCAAGATACGAGCTGAAGAGCACTGTGACCGCAGCAAGCACCACGCCTGCTATGAAAAGTATGAATAGGCCGTTGGCTATGTGCAGGTTTACATTATCATAGTCCTTCTTGTGCTTGTATTCGGCGATGAACTTGTTGAGCGAAGTGCCTATGCCGAAGTTGCCCACGGAGCCGAAGAAACCCGCTACGGCTATGGCAAGCGTATAAACGCCGTACACGCTCGGCCCCAGTATCCTCACTATGATTATGAATGCTGCCGCCATCAGGAAGAACGAAACAAGCTTTCCGAAGAGTATGAAGCTTGCTACTTTTGCAGCTCTGCTTCCAGTCTCGTATATGTCTTCTTGCACATCGTCCTTGTAGAGCTTTTCCATTGAAGCCATTGCAATCATCAAAAGTCAACGCATTGCAGACCTTAGCACATCAACCATATGGTGCAGCCTGAGCTTTGATCTGCCGTATCTCCTTGCATGGAAGGTGTTGTACCCTATCTCAGCTATGGTCACTCCCGGTCCAACCATCCTAAGCAGGTCAAGAAGGACCTTGTAGCCTCCCGGCACGAATCCGTCTGGATTGTCGCGTATGACCCGCTTGAAGATTGCAGCCCTAACTCCGAAGAACCCAGACATCGGATCACTTACTATTCTTTTCCTGCGCAGCATGAATATAAAAATTGTTATAGCGGTAATGCCTTTTGACAGCAGCATCCTGTATGCCCCCCAATTCTTCACCTTCCTGCGTATTCCTACAGCTATGTCGTGCGTGCGCAGGGCAGCATACAAGTATTTAACCACGTATGGCGGATGCTGCAGATCCCCATCCATGACAACTATATACTCAGTATGTACCATCGACGCCGCATCGACCACGCTGGCTGTAAGTCCGTGGTTCCTCTTTTTACGCCTGTCCAGGAAGGTAACGCCGCCATACCTACTTTTCATTCCGAGCACGATGTCTCGCGTCGAATCTGTTGAGTTGTCGTCTGTGACTATTATGCTTACGCCGCCATACCTCCTTTTGAGCTCGGATATTAGCGTGCCTATGCTCCCCTCTTCGTTTAGCGTCGGGATGATTATAGTCAGATTGTCATAGATCATGCGCTAACCCTAAATTATTCTATACTTGTGCCAGCACAACGCATATGCCGGCAGGCGGATTCACTCGCGATACAAATGAATGCTAATAATCTTTTTATACATATATCAATATATGCTATCTGTCCTGCATATTCAATAAGCATGCGCATGTTGTTAATGCGGATTATATAGTATCAGACTTTAGTGTTAATATGCCAGATAATATGAGCCCCTCGCAGGAACCCTCACAAAGCAGCCCTGTGCAGGCATCGAGCCCAGTTGATATGCAGAGCAAGCCTGCAGGCAAGTACCTTGGTTACATTAGGAAAGCAGTAAAGGACAAGCTAAAGGAGCGCTACATATTCTCATTTTTAATATACCTGGTCATAGCGCTCATGATATTCGCGCCCATAACGGCAAACATGTCCCATATTGCCCCTGGTACCGGTGGCGACACATTCCAGAATCTCTGGGACATATGGTGGGTCGATTATGCGACATTCACGCTGCACACAAGCATATGGCACACCAACTTCCTTTACCCTCCGTTAGGCTATCCGCAGGGCGTCAGCCTGGCATACCAGACAATGTCGCCGATAGGCGCTCTGCTCTCGCTGCCATTCCAGCTTGCCAATATAGTATTCGCATACAACTCCATCTTTTTCCTGAGCTTCGCGGTATCAGGGCTTACAATGTTCATACTTGCCGAATATCTTACAAAGAACAAGTATGGAGCGTTCATAGCAGGTATAATATTCAGCTTCAGCGCCTTCCACATAGCCGAAGCGTTCGCACACATAGATTGGATGTTCGTGGCATGGGTCCCGTTGGCACTGTATTTCTTCCTAAGGATGCTCAACGGCGAGAATAACCTACTCAACCCGATCGGCCTCGGCATAGCACTTGTCCTTGTTACCTTCATGGGTGACATTGAACAGCTGCTCATGACGGCATTCATGTTCATAATAATCATACTTGCGTACCTTGTATACTACGCATATGCTGCATACCGGGGCACGCACCAGCGCAATCCAGTCATCAGCATTCCGTTCTGGAGATCCATCATTATCGCGGTTGTGGTAACCTTGGTCGTCGGGTCATTCGGCTTTATACCAATAATAGGCACTCTCACTCTGCATTCAACATCAATAAGTACGGTAAACCAATACAATTCTCTACTCAGCAACGAAGAGTATAGCGACAACTTCCTGTCATTCTTCCTGCCAAGTTTCTATAATGGATTCTTCAATGGGGCTTCAAAGTCATACTTCGGCATATACTACACGAACGGGTATGCCGACCCGACTGAGAAGATATCATACATAGGTTACATAGCCATAGTGCTGTCGCTCTATGGAATATACAGGCTCGGGGTAAGAAAGACCGGATTATGGATACTCATTGCTGTTGTATTCGGGTGGATGGCATTGGGCCCATATCTGCAGATCGGCTACTCGCCTATCTCTTCAGCATCATCTGTAATGAACTCTACAATAACAGATATTCCAGGAATATACCAGCTATACCATAGCCTGCCGCTGTTCAATGTTGTCCGCGAGCCGGGCAGATTCGACCTCATATTCGAAATGGCTGTCGCCATAATGGCTGCCTTCGGGTTCAGCGAACTCGCAGCAAGAAGGTTCAAAACTGCCAAGAGCGCTGTGATTGTCGCAGCGATAGTAAGCATAATCTTCATAATAGGCAGCAGCGGCATAACATACGGCAATGTCGTGCACGATGTTACCACTCCAGTGCACATACCTCGAGTATACCAGGAGATAGCAGCGGACAATGCAAACTTCACAGTGCTAATACTGCCTGCACTGAGCGACCCGAACTCCATAGATCCTGATACATTCATCGGTGAAGATACGTTTTATACAGCAATAATGCACAAACCAATAATAGGCGGCGATCTGACAAGGTCGAACCAAACCGAAGAGCTGTATATGCTGAATCTTCCTATCGCTGTACAAGCGCAGAGCCTTGAACTCGGTGCTGGGCTATACTATACTTCACCCGTGGCAGAGAATTATACCAATGAAACACTGCTGACATTGTACAACTACAATGACGGCCTTGTGCTTGTCAACGGTGCGGGATTCAACAGCACGCAGCTGAAATCCATGCTGTCATATGCATCAAGCGTGTTCGGCCCGCCCATAGCTGACAACAATACCTATGTATTCTCAACATCGAACGCGATAAGCAACAGCGTTTACCGCAGCTTCGTAGCCTACCCATTGCTGCAATACTGGGGCACAGTAAGCAAGCTGGTAGATGGCACTTCGCAAACCTTCTGGGTGCCTATAGGCGGAGGGCCAATAGAAGTGTACTCTCCGTATACAAACACTACCGGCATAGCCAACAAAATATCATCTGGAGCAGTCCAGGCGGTAAATACGACCATAAGCTTCGAAGCGATGTCCTATCCAGCTCCTATAACCATGGAAGTAGGCAGGCTTACATCGAACAGCCACGTGCAGCAGATAGCGTTGCTGAATCTATCGAGCTCCAAGCTGCTGGGCTATACAGTAAATACAATCACCTCGGCCGGTCCGGCATCCCCTACTGCATTTGTCTTCCTGAGCAATACACCTGGTTACAATTCAACCTCAATCCTGATTCGCAACATAACATTCAGCACGAAGTGAAATGATGCAGCTGAAGATTATCATAGATTCAAGGGAACGCAATACGGAGCTGATATCGGCATTGGAGGATCGCGGAATAGAGGCCATGATAAAGACTATTGCTGTTGGCGACTATATCATATCAGACAGGGTTGGTATCGAAAGGAAGACAGTATCGGATTTTGAGAACTCGCTGATGAATGGCCGGATGTTCGAGCAATTGGCCAGGCTTAAGGAGGCATATGAACGCCCCATACTGCTAATAGAGGGCAGTAGGGAGGATTTCAGGCTCAAGCAGAATGTAGTGTTCGGTGCAATAATATCAATGTATATTGATGACAATCTGCAAGTCCTGCTGTCCGAAGGCATAGATGACACGGCGGATATGCTCTTTTCATTGGCAAAGCACGAGCAGTCTGAGAAGGCAAGGATGCCCTCGCTGAAAGGCGGCGCCCATGCGTATACCGATTCCGAATACCAGGAATACATAGTAGGCAACATACCGGGCGTAGGGCCCAAGCTGGCAAAGGCTCTCCTGTCGCACTTCGGCAGCATAAGCAATATTGCAAACAGCGACATAGAGGACCTCCTAAAAATAGACAAGATAGGCAAAGTGAAGGCGCAGAGGATACTGGACATACTTAACGTAGATTACGAGGACGCAAAGCACAGGTTTGTGAATCAGAGGTAAGACTACGCACTTGGATGACATGCACATATACCAACACGGCGCGCATACGGCTTTAAATTGGCAGTCATCTGGAAATAACTGATGCATATGCTGAGAAAATTCTTATCTTGGAATGTAAATGGCATCAGAGCAGCCGTAAGGAATGGATCCCTCAGATTCCTTTCAGACCTACCCTACTTCGGTGTAGCTATACAGGAAACGAAGGCAGACGAAAAGAGCATACCAGAAGAGATAGGCCACATGGGCTATTACAGATACATCAATCCGGCGAAGAGAAAAGGATACAGCGGAACGATGAGCCTTGTCAAAGAAAAACCAATAAACGTTTCATACGGCTTCGAACACGATGAAGGAAGGATAATAGACCTCGAATTCGATAAATTCCATTTCATCAATGCCTATTTCCCAAATGCGCAGCCAGACCTCGCCCGCCTCGACATGAAGCTCGACTTCGACAAGAAATTCCTGGAGTATGCAAATAGCCTGCGTAAATCAAAACCGCTTGTAATATGCGGCGATTTCAACGTTGCGCATGAAGACATAGATATCGCAAGGCCTAAGGACAACGAAAACCATGCCGGATTCACAGAGCAGGAACGCGAGTGGATATCAAAGTTTATTTCAAACGGATATATTGATACGTTCAGGATGTTCACAAAAGACGGCGGTCACTATTCATGGTGGTCATACCAGTTAAGTGCAAGGTCAAGAAACATAGGATGGAGGATAGACTACTTTATGGTCTCGTCAGACATCAAGTACAGAGTCAAATCATCATCAATACTCAAAGACATCAAAGGGTCGGACCATGCTCCAATTGTTTTAGAGATTGACATCTAATGGATTTTCGAATCAGTCCAGCAGTCTTGAAACTGCCATCTTCTGCAAGATCCTCTGATTCAGTCGTGCATAGTCAGAATCTATGCCGAATGTTTTTGCGGTTTGTATCTCCCTCCTCTCACTATTCTTGAATTCGCCCAGTTCAATGAACCCCTTTGCTGCATCCAATGCGCTAAGCTTGTCAGATGCTATAACAAACCGCCTCGTATCCTCTACTTTGAATAGCCTTGTAGCAGTACTTATCTGCCTGGTCATGGCAGCAAACAGAAGAAATTCAATATACAGCTTCTTCGATATATTGGTGCCTTCTGAAAAGGCTTCAATGGCATTAGCATAAGCAGCCTGAAGGTGCAGCTCATTTATAACGTTGCTAATATTGAATACCTGTATCATGGCAGAATCAGAATTCATGTCAATTATCCTATTGACTAATGCATCGGGGCTTAATGTAGAGCTGCCTTGCAGTACTTTCAACCTTTTGCCTGTCGTTGCTTCACGCATGCAATCTCCAGAATAATAACACGTATATATATTATCAATTCTTATTTAAAATGTAGTTGAAAGGTGAAGACATGTTATGGGCCGAAAAGATGGAAAAGAAATCCCTAAAGTATGCTGAAAAGTATATGGAAAAGGCTGAAGAATATGCCAACAAATTAGAGCATTCGTATTCGGCGAGGGCATATGAAGATGCCGCATCCGCCTTTGCTGCCGCATCCGATATATCCTCACAAGATAAGGCACTCAGGCTTGCATCGAAGCAGCACTTAATGGTTGCAGAGCAATACATAAATAAAAACTTCAAGCCCAATCTCATAGGCTTCGCATATAAATCTGCCTACACAAATCTGGAAAAGGTGACAAACAAGACCGATTCGGATCTGGAGGAGGTAATTAAAACTAAGAAGCTGGCAGAGGAGTACCTGAATAAAGCAGTATCCAACATGCCTGACCAGCAATCGACCATTGTGCCTTCTATGCCTGGCCATTCAGAGAATATCGCCACTTACAATGCTCTGAGAAGGGTAACAAGCGGCGAAACGTTAAAGGAGACTATGGAAAAGAAGATTGTAGAGGATACGATAGGTCAGATAGAATCGAATAAGAACGAACATGGTATATTGGCGAGCCTGCCACTGGGAGGATTTAACCAAACCTCCGAACTGCGCAGGAAAGCCATAAACAACGACGTTATGTCTGCGTCAGAGTTCCTCCGCATATATGAAAGCGCTAAGAAAAGCATATTGTACGACGAGAAATCGAAGGCATATGCCAATGCTGCATATAGGAGCATAAATCTCGCTATAGAGGCTTCAGAAAAAGGTTTTAGCGACATAGCAGACGAGATGGCATCAAAGGCCCTTGAACTGTATGCGAATGCTGAAGGCAGGTTGAAGAAAGGCGATACAAAAGAATACAGCAAGATAAAGGAAGGCGAAGCAAAAGTATATTCATTCATGGGCAAGGAAGCCGAAAAGCAAAAGGCAATACAGGATGCAATTGATGCGTATGAGGCCGATGCACAGAGGCATGTGGACAAGAAGAAGTTTATCGATGCACAGATAGACCTCGAATTCGAGCATGCCATCGCGGTTAAATACGGGATCAACGATGCTGCAGACAAGCTCAGCAAGCGTATAGCCGAGCTGAAAGACATACAGCGCCGATTCCAATAAAAAGGCTTATATATTCTACTAATGCCAGTAACTTTCATAGGTGGTTAAATGAATGAGACAAAAGACTTGAATGGAAACTACTCAAAGTTCCTGATGGAGGGGGAGCAGGTATTGAAAGTCATAACTGCAAAGAAGACAAAAGCCGAATGGGGGTCGACGGCGTTCAATCCAGTAAAGGCCATTAGGGATATGAGCAACGCAGTAAATGCCATAAAGAACAACGAATTTGGAGCTGCCCCAAAATACCCTACAGATAAACGCATTGCCGATAGGCCTCTTATTAGGAAGGGCTACCTGGGTTTTTCATGCAAGACCAGGGCAGAAGACATAGTTTTGACGAACTTCCGCATGTTCTTCATTTACTCAAAAATTGCAGAGCCGTCTACTGCATACACAACCATATCCATATTGTACAATCCACAGATAAAACCAACACTCGTAGAAATAAATAAAGGAAGGCGCGATGAGTTAGAAGAGATGAAGGTGGAAGCCGAAGCCGGAGACGAGGCTGCTGCAAAGGCTCTAAAAAAGCGCCAGGGGAGAGGATTTAAGAATATACTGTTCGGTCCAAGCCACGAAGAGCTGTTAGAGCGCCGCATCAATGCGCTCAAGTATCCTTCCGGCTGGTACGAGCCTGTCAATGTGGAAGTGAAAGGCCCAATGCTGAGCATGGATCTGAACTGGAACAATCCAATCTATATGGTAAACCACCTAGGTGCAACAACACCCGAGGAGATGAAAGCTACAATGGGCGCGCAGTTCTTCAACCTGAAACCGTTCAAGCTGATGTTGAAGATTGACAAGCGTGAAGCGCCAGAAATATATGCATTAATAAGGAGAGGAACCAACACAGCGACAGCATAAATGCCTTTTGGCTGGCTTACATCCAACTTTTATCTTTATACAATAGCCACAGCGCTATTGGCTTACCGATATTGCAGCTAAATGATCGGACTTAGTGTCCTCTAGTGCTTTGAAAAAACAAAACAAGAATGGAGAAGAGCTTGCTTATATGTCAGGCTTTAGTAACGGTATGTTCACAGGTCGCCGAAGCTCCCTGCTTACGCACCCGTCCTATCAAAGTCGTCTATTGCGACCGCCCTAGTGCCTCGTTTCGGGTCAGGCTTCGTCCTTAGATGCTTTCAGGACTTATCCTTATGGCGCGTGGCTACCCAGCAATGCTTACACAACTGGTACACTAGCGGCGCCGATTCCTCGTTCCTCTCGTATTAAAGGAATCTTACCCTCTGGCACTTACACTTCCAGTAGATATTACCGTACTGTCTCGCGACGTACTGAACTCAGCTCGCGTATGGTTTTAATGGTCGAGCAGACCAACCCTTGGCGGCTTGTGCACCGCCAGGATACCATGGGCCCATATCGATGTATCAATGCGCCAGGTCGATGTGGACTCTCACCGGCGACGAATCGGTTACCTCTAGAGTAACTTGTCTAATAGCTTGGAGCCCCATTAAAAGAGCTACCAACGTTCATTAAGCCCCTGTTTCCAGTCTGCATTCCTCGCTTTTCGGAATACAGTCAGCCCTGCATTTGCCTTTGTGCTTGACAGTGGTTTCCCAAACCACCTAAGCAGAGCCTTGGTTACTTTCGTTTCCTTATCGAAAGCAACCGTCCAGTCTAACTACCCACCTGCAGCTGTTCTCTTCCGAGTAAGCCATATGGCAAACTAAGAGTGGTGTTACATTGTCGCTCCGCCAGCACCAAAGCGCTGGTTTCGACGCTCCCACTTACGCTATGCATAATTCGACATACGACAACAACAGGCTGTAGTCAAGCTTCATAGAGTCTTCATTTCCCACTGGAAGATCGTGGCATATTCACCACGTAGTGAGTTCACCGGACCCGAGGTTGGGACAGTGGAACAATCGTTACGCCATTCATGCAAGTCATCGATTAAATGACGAGGTATTACGCTACCTCAAGAGAGTCAGAGTTACTCCCGCTCTTTGCCAGCGCTTATTCCCCTTGTAAAGGGCTTTCACGTACTGGCGGTGAGCAGGCGTCACCCACTGTACTAAGCCTTTCGGCTTTGCGGTGAGTTGTGTTTTAGATAAACAGTCGTTGTTCCCTAGTCAGTGACATCTGCGCATACCGTGCGCAGACATAGCTTGTCGAAAACTTACGCTACTATTTTGCCGATTTCCCTAACCTCGGTTAGCTCCGTCACACCTTGGCCTATTAAGCCAGCAACACTTGTACTAGTTCTAGGTACGGGACAGCATGATCGTTGCAGATTCCCTTTTCACTGTCTCAGGAAATCAGTCCAACAGTTCATTTAGCTGCTTCTCCTCATAACGAGACTCCGCAGCCGTTTGCACTTTCTTTCGGACATATCCCCAAGCGTCAGAAATCTGCCTTGTGTTGCCACTCCTACATGCCGTGGGCTGGAATATTAACCAGCTTCCCTTTTGTCGCAGTGTGGTTGGCATGCGACTTAGGACCGCCTAACTCTCCGCTGACGAGCGTTGCGAAGAAACCCGTGTGCTTTCGGTGTATGGGATTCTCACCCATATATGATGTTACTAACACCAGGATATGCTCTGCGGCGCGGTCCATATGTCCTCTCGGACATACTTCTTGCCGCGCTGCACGCCCTCTTACCAGTACTTGCGTACTCTAGGGTCTCGGTACCTAATTTAGCCCCGTATATTTTCGGGCGGGAACGCCTCAACTGGTACGCTATTACGCGTTTTTTGAAGGATGGCTGCTTCTGAGCCTACCTCCCAGCTGTCTACGGCGCTTCCACCCTTTGATACACTCAATTAGGATTTGGGGACCTTAACCCTAGTCACTATCTTTGCAGTCTCACGACGCTAGCTTACCCAGCGTCGTCGACTCCCGGGGTCTACGCAGCACATACATTCGGAGTTTGATAGGCGAGGGAGGCCTTTCGACCCCTTACCCGCCAGTCGGTAGCTCTACCGCATGTGCAAACTCGCCCGGAGCTATCCTAAAGATACTTCAGAGGGGACCCGCTATTGCCACGTTCGAATGGTATATCGCCGCTACCCGCAACTCACCCAACAGGACATGCCATGACAGGTGGCAGGCCTCCACCAGGCGTTAGCCTAGCTTCGCCTTGGTCGCGCGTAGTTCACAGTGGCTTCGGGTCGTAAAAGAGTGACTTGACGCATTTTCATACGCCGCGCCTCGCAATGCTGCGCGCTCTCGCTTTCGCTACGCATTTCTGCTCGCCACTCCAATACACTCCCTGGCTCTTGCTTCAAGAAGAATGATAGAACACTGGTCCAGGCATGTCGCTAAATTTTTTCAAACCTTCGCTTCCACGCCCTTCGTCCCTTTCGTGCCCTACCTTCGTGTTACCACCTAGTTTCAGATCTTTTCAATCCCACGCGTGTGGGTTCTTTTCAGCTTTCACTCGCGCTACTTGTACGCTATCGGTCTGTAGTCAATATTTAGGGTTGGGGTTTAATGGCCCCGTATTCACTCTACATACTCAAGCAGAGTTACTCTTTGCAGCAGCTTCCATCGCACTTTGCCTACGAGGCTGTCACTCTCTATAGCCACGCTTTCCAACGTGTTCGGCTCATGTCCTGGATAGCTTGTCGCTGCACCACATCTCCACGCCTTTTGCAAAGCAGGATTCAGTTTGCCCTGTGCGGGTTTCATTCGCATTACTAACCGCATCGCTCGCGCTTTCTTTTCCTGCGGGTACTAAGATATTTCAGTTCCCCGCGTCTGCATACATTTGCATGTACGATTCGGCAATCCTGGGTTCAAAGCCCGACTTGCGGCTACCCCAGGCTTATCGCAGCTTGCCACGGCCTTCATCGCTACTACAGCCAAGCCATCCCCTAGGTGGTGTTAAATTATAAGCAAGACTCTTCTCCTCAAATCCGTCGTGAAGAACACGACTTCATCAATGTATCATGGCTGATAGCTTCTAAGTGTTGTATTTTCATAAAGCGCTGGCTCTCAAATACGCAACTCTAGAAAGCACATGCTGCCATAAATAGCACCAAAGGATATTTTAGTCAAAGAAGATTTAAATATGTTGCGTTGAAAGGCAGAAAAAACGGAGTTGCGGCATATATGCACAGAAACCCAGCAAAAGAGAGCACTATTATGCGCCTAAATGGCCTATTCTCATATAGGTGTAATACGCCTCGAAAGGTAAGATATTAAAAATGAAGTCTCATAGTAAGAAGCGTGATTGAAATGCGGGCCGGAACAAAAATCATAGTTTTTATAATAATAGTTGCGATAATTGGATACATAGCATTG
>JAKAVJ010000012.1 GCA_021827525.1 Microcaldota archaeon | reverse complement strand
AGAAAGGTAAAAACAAGCCTTGCACCTGGATCAAGGGTAGTTACCGACTATCTGTCTAAGGCTGGATTGCTTGAATACCTTGACAAGCTTGGGTACTCTCTTGTAGGGTACGGGTGCACGACATGCATCGGCAACAGCGGCCCGCTTCCAGGTCCTATAGAGAAGGGCATAAAGGAGGGCAAGATAGCGACCGCCAGCGTGCTCTCTGGAAATAGGAATTTCGAGGCGAGGATACACCCAGATGTCAGTGCAAACTACCTGATGTCGCCTCCTCTTGTAATAGCGTTCGGCATTGCAGGTACAGTGCTCAAGGACCTGTCAAAGGAGCCATTAGGCATGGGCAGCTCAGGCAAGCTCGTGTTCCTGAAAGACGTATGGCCTACAAACGACGAGATCCTCGAAGTCGTGAAGAGCGCAGTCTCTACGGACATGTTCACCAATGAATACTCCCGGATATTCGGTGTCAACAAGCATTGGGACTCGCTGGAATATCCAAAGGGCAATTCGTACGGCTGGGACAGCAATAGCACTTATATACAGAAGCCGCCGTTCTTCGATTCTTTCGACCCCTCAGCAAAGCATGAGATAAACCCGATAGAAGGCGCATACGTCTTGGGCGTTTTCGGCGATTCCCTATCAACAGACCACATAAGCCCTGCGGGGGCTATAGGCTCGGATAGTGTTGCAGGCAAGTACCTTATGTCTAAGGGAGTGGGCATAAGCGACTTCAACACATTCGGCTCGAGAAGGGGCAACCACGAAGTGATGATGCGCGGCACTTTCGCCAACGTCAAGATAAAGAACCTGATGCTCACCGGCAAGGTCGGAGGCTATACCATATTCGTGCCGGAAGGCAAAGAAACAAGCATATATGATGCAGCAATGAGATACAAGCAGATGGGCAAGCCGTCTGTTGTTATCGGAGGCGTAGAATACGGCTCAGGAAGCTCGAGGGATTGGGCCGCGAAAGGGCCCATGCTGCTGGGCGTAAAGGCAGTAATAGCGAAGAGCTTCGAGCGCATACACAGGAGCAACCTTGTAGGTTTGGGTGTGCTGCCCGTGGAGTTCAAGCATGATGAGGGTTACGAAGAGCTCGCAATAGACCCGATGAAGCCAATAAGCATAGAAATAAACGACAGCATAAGGCCAAAAGCCGATGTTGAAATACGCTACTACAGCAAGGCTGACGGCAAGGAGCATTCAACTAAAGGCAGGGTCAGGCTCGACTCAGAATTAGAAATCGAGTATTACAGGATTGGCGGAGTGCTCAACTACGTGCTTGACAAGATATCGAAGAAAAGGTAGGTTAAGAAGGCCTTTTAATAGGCAAGAGTGATGCTTACGCTTTACTTATAAACAATCATGCACAAAGCGTTAAACCTCTCACGGTGTGCTATACCCAGAGTACCAGTTGCCAGTATATGTGACGTTATTAGCTACGCCGTTGTTGCCGTTGCCGCTGTAGTCGTTGGCATTGCCATTGAGGGGCCACCATCCCACAAGATTCTGCAGGTCTATGGGCGCACCGCCGATGCCCTCCTGGTAAAGGGCTTGTATGTCGTTTGATGAAAATGAGGTGTTGTATATCTGGACATTTGCAATAGCACCATCAAAAGAACTCCCAGATCCCTCATCTATGTAGAGAGGTAGGGTACCAGAACAAGGTAGATTACTGAGCTCTTCGGACGAAGAGTTTGGTAATGGTACACCATCAATATATGCAGTAGTAACTGAATTTGCAGGATTTGTATGTGAAGGGTATATAGTTCCGACAACTTGGACCCAATTATTAAGCGGTGCAGTATATGGAAATTCGTCTATGTCGGAATTGCAACCCCATACTTCAAAAGTATTAGGGTTTGGATAAGAAGAAGAATTCATTTGCAGGCCCATTCCATATTCAACATCTCCATAGGCCCAAGTAGGTCCTCCTTTATATAATATGTTTTGCCACCCCTCGTTTGTAGGGTACCCATATACTTTAATCCATGCAACCATGGTTATTGAATTTGATTGTACGTTCGGAGCATTGCCAATGTATGCCATCTCATGCCCAAGCATTGACTGTGCAACATACTGCGGCAACTCACCGTTGCATTCTCCAGAGAGGGAGATGAGGTTAGTCGTTCCTGCGCCATCCGGCCTCACAACCTGGCAGGATCCAGGTGAAGCTTTGGGCGCAAAAGTCATTGGGTTGAACACGCCTAGTTCGAAGAGTGCAGCGAGAACCACGGCAATGATGAGTATTGCCCAGCCGTAGGTCATCAGGTATTCCATTGCGGATTGCGACCTGAAACTCTGATGAAACCCCCTATGAGAGTTTCCTTTGCGGAAAGCTTTCATGTACCTCATAGTAGGTTATCAAAAAAAGGCATAAAAAGATTGCTAATATGGTGGTGCATAGAACGGGCAAATAATCTCTGTGCTTACACCACTAGGAAAGTGTGTGGCTGCAAAGGCTAGCCCGCCTTGACTGCCTCGCTTATGCTCTCTATCTTCTTCTTGCTGCCCACTCCCCAAGTCTTTGCTTTCTCTATGTCCACGCCGTGCTTCTTCGCCAGCCTCTCAATGAACTTCATCATCGCGTAGCCTCCGAGGTTCATCACACCAGTCAGCGCCATCCTTGTGGCTGGATTGCCTTTCGATTCCGAGCCGGAATCCCTAGATGCCATCTTAGCAAGGTGCCTGTATGACGCGTAATACACGGCGAACATAGATTCCGTCAGCAGCGCGTCGCTCAGCTTCCTCGCCTTTATCCTGCCCAGCGGCACGTTGAGCATTGGCGTTACTGTGAACTCGAAAGGCCTTCCATCGACATACGAGTTGCTCAGCTTGTTTATCAGCGCAACTGTGTCCCAGTTGTCCTCGTCCGTCTCTCCCTCCTGGCCTACCTGCACAGTGAATGCAGGCCTCCAGTAGTTCTTCGTCTCAACCTGCACTCCTCTGAGCACTATCTCGTGCCAGCTTCCATCAACTCCTATCTTAAGTGGCAGCGTCTTGGCAGGCATGTGCCTCTTCGCCAGCTCCTCGCTTCCTGTCTCGAGCCCCGTCTGCACGCCTATCCAATTCCTCGGTCCCGCTTTGGCTATCTTGGAAAGCTTCTCAATGAGTTCTGGGAAGCCCGCAGGTATTGATATCCTGCCGTGTGTAGGGTTGGTGCTCTTCACGCCCCTTACGCTCATTGCGGTGTTAAATACGTCTACAAGTGCGTCTTGGTCCGGTGCGAAGAACTGGCCGTGCTTGTAACCGAAGAATTCGTCGGAATGCAGCCACGCCCTGTCCCCTCCGCCGGCAATGTTCACCTCTATCTCCTTCCTTATCATGTCGAGCGTGTAATACCTGAGCGGGCGCAATGTCACTTCGCAGAAGTCGCATCCGACTCCGCAGCCACGCATTATCTCCACCATGGACTTTATGGTAGGCCTTACTATGGTTGGTATCTGCTCAAGCTTGGGGTAAGCGCCGTATGAAGTCCTTGCTATGAATTTCTCATCGTTAACGGTGGTCATGTGGAAGCTTTCATCGAATGTGGTGTAGCCTATCTTGAACATCCCCTTGTCAACAGCGCCCTGCACTATCTGATCGAAAAGCTCGTTTATGACATCCTCGGTTTCGCCCTGCACAGCATAATCGATGCCCTGCTTCTCGAAATCCTCCCTAAGAACCGTGAACTCCCATACTCCCGGTCCGCCAACAACGAGCTTTGCCTTTTTGCCCTTCCTCAAGGCATTGAGCTTGGTTATAAGGTCCTCCCACTCCGCCCTGACCCAGGCGTAGAAATCGCCTCCAAAAAGCGCAGCATACGACATCGTCAATGGCCCTATGCCGAACGGGTCCATAGTTGACACTCCTATTATCTCGGTATTGCTGTCTATGAACCTATGGGCATTATTGACATCGGTAACGGCAATCTCTTCTCGAGGATGCTTCTGCAGCAGGGCAGCCTCGAGCTTTCTCACCGAGTACGGTGCCTGTAGCAGCTGCCCGTCTGGATAGGTGCCAGGCGGATTGCCCCTAAGGAACTTGTATATAGTAGAAGGTATTGCAGCTTTTGGTGCGCTAGGCAGGAAGTCAAGCAATGGGAAATTCCTGAAAGTGTATATAAGGGATGAATCAGCAACTAATACATATTTTGTCATATGATTACCTAAACCGCTTATGCTCTTTCCAGGGCGTCGTTTTAGTTATATTTTTACTGCAGAATAATTTAAAAAAGCTAATACCCCTGACCATATAGCTGCATAAAAATCGTGCAGGCGCCAACTAGAAAAATATATGCTGGCTGCATATTAGTATACATGCCCTGAAAGGTATAAAAATCTTGGTGTGCAATATAGTAACGCCAAACGGTAATAGGAGCAGTGAAACGCCCGATCCCATTCCGAACTCGGAAGCTAAGCCTGCTCACGACATGTGTGTACTGCCATGGTGGCGGGAAATCATGTTGCTGTTTGGCACTTCTGCTTATTTCGTCACCCGCTATCGATGGATATCTTCATACCTGCAGCTATGCCTCTCTCAGCTATATAGCCGGAAGGCAGCTCTATCACATATCTTGCAGGCTCGCTGGGTCTGTAAGTCCTGCACCTTAGTATATTGCCGCACCTCTTTGCCGAGGAGAGCGTATCCACTATGCTCATGTCGCTGCCTACCCACAATACATCTATTGGGAAGCGCATGTTATGCATCCATATGCCATACCTTCCTTCGCCATGGAAATCGAAAAGCATGCAGTGGTCCTTTTCCAAACCGTCCCTGTACATCAGGCCTATCATCCGCTTCACGAATGTATCAGACAATTCCGCCTTCAGCACATAGCCGCCTATGCGCACATTTACCTCTTTGTAGACCTGCTTCTTCTGCAGGAAACGCAGCAGCCCCATGCTCAACCCTGTGTTATGGATATACTTTGCTCCCGCATGAACTGCTGCAGGTAGAACTTGCTGCCGGTTCCCTTGCCCGTGAGCCCGCTGCCCTTCCACCCCACGAATGTGTGCAGCCCCACTATCGCGCCAGTGGTTGCGCTCACCGCCCTGTTAATATACACCACTCCTGCCTCTATGCCAGCCGAGAACTCCTTGATCTCCTTCCTGTTCTTCGAGTAAAGGCCCGCAGTGAGGCCGTAATCGACGTCGTTTGCCATAGATATCGCATCAGCGAAATTCTTATACCCGATTACGATGAGTATCGGGACGAAGAGCTCCTTGTGCACGAGCTCATGCTCATGCCTCAGCTCGGCTATCGCCGGCTCGACATAAAGCCCCTTCAACCCCGTGCTTACGGTATTGCCCCCGTAGAGCAGCCTTCCTGACTCCTTTATCTTGTCTATCGATTCAACATACCTATTGTAGGCGCTCTCGCTTATCAGGGGGCCTATGTAAACGTCCTTGCTTATCGGGTCGCCTATCTTTAGCGCACGCGTTTTCTCTATGAGCTTGCTTATGAACTCCTCCTTCACCGATTCGTGCACGTATACCCTGGAGAGCGCACTGCATTTCTGCCCTGCGAATCCGAACGCTGCGCTCAGCACCCCTGAGACAGCATCGTCGAGGTTGGCGTTCTTCGAAACTATGGCTGGGTTCTTGCCGCCCATCTCCACTATGAAGGCCTTCTGGTTGCCTGCGCCGTATGTTTTTGTAAGCATGTTAAGCCCAGTGCTTCTCGACCCTGTGAAAACTATCCCCGACACGCCGGTGTTAACCACAAGCTCGTCGCCGACTTCCGAACCCGGCCCAGTGATGTAGTTGAATACCCCATCCGGCAGCCCTGCTTCCTTGAGGAGCTGGTATATCTTGAGGCCTGTCAGCATGGTCATGTTGTCGGAAGAGGAGGGCTTGAACACCACAGTATTGCCTGTTATCATCGCTCCGGCGCTCATTCCTATGGATATGGATATTGGGAAATTGAAAGGCGCAATCACCCCAAACACGCCATACGGCTTCATCACAATGCTGACCTTCTCGGCATTGGACGGTGCGCCCTGGAAGCCCGCGGATACCTTCTGCCTGCTCTCTTCAAGGCTCGTCCTCCTAGCATAGCCCTTGTTCGCTTCCAATTCGCCTGCGTAGTACCTTGAGAAGTCTATGCCTTCGTCCACTTCTCCTATAGACTCGTAGCGCGATTTTCCATTCTCGAGGCTCAATATCGCCGCTACATCAAACTTGTTCGCCGCCAGAACATCTGCAAACTTCCTAAATATCCTAGCCCTCTCCCTGTAATCTATATCTTTCCACCTTGTGAACTCCTCCTTGGCAGCGGCTATGGCCATCCGTGCATGTTCCCTTGTGCCTTTCTGGAAATAGCCTATCACCGCCCCGTCTATGGGTGATCTTTCTGTAAGCACAGAGCCCGCATCTACCTCCTTCCCGCCTATGTACATGTGGTACTTGTTGCCGAACCCCTGCTTTGCCTTTTGCACCGCCTCATCGAAAAGCCTGTCAAATTCTGCCTCTTTCTCCCCTTCTATAAACTTCTTGTATGTAAATTCGTTTGAAAAATTGTTCTTTGCCATGCAATCACCTGGAGCACAGAGGGCGCATCGATGCCAGAGCATTAGCGCAGCATCGCCCTTGTGCTTTCACCCTTCATACAATATTGCATGCTCTATTTTTATACATTTTCTTAAAGTGGTTGTATGGCGGTAGCGTCTGCGTGCTTTTCAGCATAACTGCCGTTGTGTCTAATTAGGAAAAAACACCCCTGAGCGGCGCAATTTGTAATACCCGTCGCCTTTTACACCATAAGGCTTAAATATAAAGAGCAGGACTATCCTTATAACTCAGTTATAATGATGGTGTGAAATTTGGAAGAGCAATTTGTGGGCTCAAACGAGGCCGAGTACAAGGAGAAGTACGGATTCAACGACAAGATAGAGTACAAGTTCAAGACGAAGAAGGGGCTTTCGGAAGACATAGTGCGCGAGATATCCCACATAAAGGGCGAGCCTGACTGGATGCTCGAAAAGAGGCTGTCCGCCTACAGGGTGTTCACCCAGAAGCCTATGCCCACATGGGGCGCAGACTTGAGCAAGATCGACTTCGACGACATATACTACTACATGCGCCCTACGGACAAGAGCAGCGACTCATGGGAGTCCGTGCCGGAGGACATTAAGAAGACATTCGACAAGCTGGGCATACCCGAAGCGGAGAGGAAATTCTTCGCCGGTGCCGAGGCGCAGTACGATTCCGAGGTCGTGTACCACAATCTTCGTGAAGACCTTACAAAGCAGGGCGTCATATTCGTGGATACCGATACCGCAGTCAAGGAATACCCGGAGCTCATGAAGAAATATTTCGGCACTGTGATACCATCTACAGACAACAAGTTCGCAGCGCTTAACACGGCAGTGTGGAGCGGCGGCTCATTCATATACGTACCGAAAGGCGTGAAGCTCGCAATGCCGCTGCAGGCATATTTCAGGATAAACGGCGAGAAGGCGGGGCAGTTCGAGCGCACACTCATAATTGCTGATGAGGGTGCAGACGTGACCTACATCGAAGGGTGCTTTACAAAAGGGACTGAGATAACAACTATAGACGGGAGCAAGCCCATAGAGCAGATAGAACCTGGGGACTTGGTGCTTACACATGCCGGCAATTATAGAAGGGTGTACCACACGCAGGTAAGACCTTTCGAAGGCAAACTCTTCCATGTATCATATATGGGAGATACAACAACGATTATCAATGCCACAGAAGAACATCCCTTCTTAATATCAAGAAGGAACAACGCAGAATACAGGAATGTGCAATGGAAGGTGGAATGGGCGACGGCAAGCACTCTTAACAAAGGCGACTACCTAGCCATACCGATAGACAGGCATACTGTCAGCATTCCGCAGAGGGAGTTCGAAATAGAAACATCTGCAAGGTGGCATAAAGTCAAGAAAATAGTGACGTTAACTACTGATGAAGGCTTCTTCAGGCTGATAGGTTATTATCTCTCGGAGGGCAGCACTACTGGCAAAAGCAATCAAAACTACATATCTTTCACTTTCAACAAAGGTGAGAAGGCCTATATATACGATGTTGCATCCCTCCTCGAAAAGTATTTCGGAAAGAAGCCCATAGTGCAGAAGGAATACAAGAACGGGATAAGCATAGTTCTCTGCGATACTGATGCAGCAGAATTATTCAGCAATGAATTCGGGAAAGGAGCATTGAACAAGCGCATTCCTGAGTGGGTAATGCACGAGTCCATAGAAAAGCAAAAAGAATTAATAAAGGGTATGTGGCGCGGAGACGGCAGCTTCATGGATAAGGGATATGACTACGGTGCCAAGAGAATGTTCAGGATAAATACAATATCCATCACGCTGGCGAAGCAGCTGCGCAACATATTGCTCAGGTTCAATATACTATCAAGTGTGAACAAGCAAAAACGCAATGGGAACAGGCACGAGATGTACTGCGTATACGTAGGCGGTGAGAACCTCGTATGGTTTGCCAACCTAATGGGTGTGCTGGGCGGCACCTCAAAAAGCTACAATAAAGACGGTACTATCTCTTTAGTCTCAATTGCGCAGGTGCCCATCCAAGCATCGCACGGCAGGGTTTTCGGCAATTACGCCTTTGTGCCGATAACCGATATACATTTTGAATCCGTGCATGGGCTGGACGTGTATAATTTTAGTGTTGAAGGAGATGAGAGCTATGTAGCCGACGGCGTTGCAGTGCATAACTGCACAGCTCCGGTATACATAAGCTCATCGCTGCATTCCGCAGTAGTGGAGCTCGTCGCGCACAAGGATGCGCACATACGCTATGTTACGATACAGAACTGGTCTAAGAACGTGTACAACCTGGTAACGCAACGCGCCTTTGCATACGAGAATGCATATGTGGAATGGATAGACGGGAACATAGGGAGCAGGACGAACATGAAATACCCCAGCGTATACCTGAAAGGGGAAGGCTCAAAGGGCGATATACTGTCGATAGCCGTAGCGGGGGACAACCAGGTCCAGGATTCGGGAGGCAAGGTTCTGCACCTGGCGCCCAACACCACATCCAAAATAATATCGAAGAGCGTATCCAAGGGCACTGGAGTCACATCATATAGGGGCCTTGTATACGTGGGCAAGGATGCTTCAAATGTAAAATCGGCAGTAAGGTGCGATGCGCTTCTTCTAGATGACATATCAAAGACAAATACCTATCCCTACATGGAACTGCACAGGGACGATGCGCACATAACGCACGAAGCAACGGTCGGAAAGATAGGCGAAGAAGAGCTCTTCTACCTGATGTCGAGAGGGTTGAGCGAGGAGGAGGCGATGACCACCATAGTGCTGGGATTCATAGACCCGCTTGCCAAGGCGCTGCCTCTGGAATATTCGCTCGAACTGAAGCGCCTGATCAAGCTCGATACAGCAAACTCTATAGGCTGATGAAGATGGAACAGTATGCAGAATTCTCCAAGGAACTGGTTGGCAGGTACATGGCTGCGCAGGAGGAGACCAACGAGCTGTACAAGAAGAGATACATACCTGTAGGTTCCGAAAAGCTGCTCGAGATAGTGAATGCAAAGCATGCCAAGCCCGACGATGAGGACGAGCTCCGCAGATTCTATAATGCAGTTTTCAAAGATTCGGGCATATCGTTCGACGCAATAATAGGCTCCAGCGGAAACGTAGTGCTCAGAGAGGAAGGCAAAACAGTGAAATTCAATGATATCAGGCACGCAGGGCCTGATTATCCGGCATACGTCAATTCTGATGACAAATACAACCTGCTCATCAACGCTTATGCGAAGAAGGACATAGTGATAGAAATCCCAGAGGATTCGGAGAAGAGCATAAACATTCTCTTCGCGGCGATCAACGAGCCGCTTCTCGTAAGGATAATCATAAATGCAGGCAAGGGGTCGAAGCTGAACCTGCTCGAGTGGTACGCAACAGCAGAAGGAAGGCGCACAATCTCTGCAGCTTCGCACCGCATAATTTCAGAAGATTACTCAAAGTGCGAGATCAACATGCTGCATAACGAGAGCTACGACACAACCGTGCTTAACATATACGATGCAAAGTCTTTGGCAAGCTCGTCGCTTAAGATGAATTACTTCTATTCTGGAGGCAGCGTCACAAAGGCTCATGGAACCATAGAGGCGCACGATTACTCCTCTTCCATCAATGTGAACGAGTTCATCTTCGGATCGGACGGGCAGAAGATGGACATAAACACCAACATAATCAATTCATCGAGCAATACTACGGCCAGGCTGGCAACCCGCGCGGCAGCTATGGGGAGCGCAACGTGCTACCTGAAAGGTTTCTCAAAGATAATCAATGGCTCAAAGGATTCCAGGTCATTTGTTGAAGAGTCGGGCATGCTGCTCGACAAGTCCGCACGAATAGATTCGATACCCGCCATGTCAATAGACGAGAACAAGGTAAAGGCCACGCATTCATCGGCCATAGGACCGATAGACGAAGAATCGCTGTTCTACATGGGCACCCACGGCGTGGACAAGGAAAAGGCCAAAGAGCTCCTAGTCAACGGCTTCTTCTCAAGCCAGCTGGGCAGCGTCGGAAACAACCAGGCAAGGGAAGCATTCGCCGCAATAATAAGGGTAAAGATGAAGGACGGTTCCAATATAGGCAAGACGCCGAAGCTCAACAGCTCAGGGTTATGGTTCGCCGATTCTGGGTCTGACATATTCAGGGGGCATTACAAATACAGGAGTGAAAAAGATGAGGCACAGGACTGATTACGAAGACGCGATATACACGCTGATGCCCTACTTCAGGGCGCGCGCATCGGCCATAATGTCGAGCGAGTACGGAATCACGCAGAGCGGCATCGCGTCTATGCTCGGCATAACACAGGCGGCGGTGAGTAAATACCTGTCCGGCCGGGGCAGTGCAGGGAAGGGCTTAAATATAAAGGATGCAGACAAATACATATACCGGTTCATAGACAGCAAGATATCCGGAGACGATAAGGCCGCACAGAAAAGCCTATGCACGCTGTGCCAAGCCTATAAGAAATTCGCCTGCAACTTGGTGGTAAGATAAGTTTACGTTTATTACATTGAGGAAGATTTGATGCTGTTGGAAATAAAGGATCTGCATGCAAATGTAGAGAAGAAGGAGATACTCCACGGAGTCAGCCTGAAGATAAGGGACGGCGAAACGCATGTCATAATGGGCCCGAACGGCTCAGGCAAGACAACACTGGCCAAGGCAATATTTGGCCACCCTAGCGTCAAGGTCACTTCCGGCGATATACTGGTAGACGGCAAGAGCATACTTCAAATGACCACTGACAAGCGCGCCGCACTGGGCCTATTCCTGGGCTTCCAGAACCCTGTAGAGGTCGAGGGTGTGGGCTTTGTAAACTTCCTGCGCGCATCTAAGGAGGCGCTGGACAAGGATGGATATGTAAACATGAAGGAGCTCATGCAGCAGATAAACAGCAACATGGAGAGCCTCAAGATAGCAGAAGGCATAGTGGGCAGGTCGCTGAACAAGGGCTTCTCCGGAGGGGAGAAGAAGAAGGCCGAGGTATTGCAGATGGCCATAGAGAGGCCCAAGATAGCGATTCTCGATGAGCCCGATTCGGGCCTTGACATAGATGCCATAAAGGTCGTCGCGTCAAACATCGACAGGATAATGAAGGAGAACGGGTCAGGCGCGCTGATAATAACGCACTACAGCCGCATACTCTCATACATGAAGCCTCAGTTCGTGCATGTGATGGTCAATGGCAGGATAGTGGAGAGCGGCGGCGCTGAAATAATAAGCAAGCTAGAAAAAGAAGGCTATAAGCCGTTCGAGGATGATGGCAATGCCGAGCAATGAGAGCATAGATGTGGAGAGCATCAAGAAGGACTTTCCAATATTCAAGATAAGGATGGCGGGCAAGCCGCTAGTTTACCTCGACAGCGCAGCCACTTCGCAGAAGCCGCAGCAGGTAATAGACTCCATAGTGAAATATTATTCGGAGTACAACGCCAACATACACAGGGGCATATACGAGATAGCCGAGCGCGCAACCGAGGAATACACCAACTCCAAGGCGAAGCTCGCCAAGCTGATCGGAGCGAAAGGGATAGAGAACATAGTATACGTGCGCAACACTACAGAAGCGATAAACCTTGTGGCGATATCATGGGGCAATGCCAACGTGAACAAGGGCGACCACATACTCATATCTGACATGGAGCACCACAGCAACATTGTCCCATGGCAATTGCTTGAGAGGAGAAAGGGCGCGGTTCTGGACTACATAAAGCTCGATTCCGGCAATGAGAGGCTCGACATGGAGAGCTTCAAGGAGAACTTGGAGAAGGACCCGAAGATAGTGGCGATAACGCATGCGTCGAACGTGCTCGGCACTATAAACGACGTGAAATACATAACTCGCGAAGCCAAAAAGCACGGCGCTGTGGTTCTCATAGACGGTGCACAGTCGGCCCCGCACATGCCTGTAGACGTAGGCTCTATAGGCTGCGATTTCTTCGCGCTTTCTGGCCATAAGATGCTCGGCCCCACGGGCATAGGCGCCCTTTACGGCACCGAGGAAATACTGGACTCGATGGAACCCCTGTTCGGCGGGGGCGACATGATAAGCGCGGTCACAAGGCAGACATACAGCTGGAACTCGCTTCCGTGGAAATTCGAGGCTGGCACATCTAACATAGAGGGAGGCATAGCATTCGGCGCTGCGATAGACTACCTGAACAATGTAGGCATGGAAAGGATACATAGGCATGAGGCAGAGCTGACAAGGTATGCGCTCGAGTCCCTGGAGGGCATCAAGAACATAGAGGTGTACGGGCCGAAGAAGGAAGACATTGCGGTAAAGTCCGGCGTCATATCATTCGGGATAAAAGGCGTGCATCCCCACGATGTGGCGCAGATATTCAACAGCGAGGGCATAGCCATCCGTGCGGGCCACCACTGCGCCATGCCGCTGGTTACAGAAGTGCTTAACAAGGGTGCAGTGTCACGGATGAGCTTCTACCTGTATAACAGCAGGGAGGATATAGACAAGGCCGTGGCAGCCATAGGCAAGGTAAAGAAGATATTCAAAATAAAGGAATGACAAACGTTCATCTCTGAAGTGGTATAATGGATTTCTATGTAGAGGAGCTAATTGACAACTACGAGCACCCGCACAACAAGGGCAAGCTCGAGCACGCAAACGCAGAGTTTCACGGTCATAATCCTGTGTGCGGCGACGACCTTACTCTATACCTGGATATTGAGGACGGGGTCGTGAAGGATGTCAAATTCGACGGCGACGGATGCTCGATAAGCGTAGCTTCTGCAAGCATGCTCACAGATGCGATAAAGGGCAAGCGCATAGAAGACATAGAAAAGATGGGGTTCGATGACCTGAAGAAGATAATAGGCATAGACCCGGGCCCGGTGAGGCTGCATTGCGCCACGCTGTCGCTTAAGGCGCTAAAGGGCGCCGTGTTTCTTTACGAGCACAAGCCCATGGATGCAGAGACAAAGAAGCTATGATGCGCTATCCTAGCTTTATCGTAACCCTCTTGTTGTGCGAGCCTTTGTTCTCGTAGCTGAGCATCGAAATGCTGCCTACCTCTCTTGTATTTGCAACGTGAGTGCCCCCGTCCATCTGCATGTCGAACCCCTCTATGTCTATGACTCTAACGGTGTCGAGCTTTCTAAGCAGCTCGTTTCCGGGATCAGTCCTGGACAGCTCCTTTATGCTGAGCGCCTCCTCCTTGCCTAGGAACTTTACGGATACGGCATGCGATTCGTTCACTACCTCCTGCGCCTTCTCCAATATGCTTAGCATCATCGCCTTGTCCATGTTGGGCACGTCGAAGTCCATCCTCGCCCTGTCCTCATATATCTGGCCGCCGGTTATGCCGCCCTGGTAATCCCTGTGCACCACTCCGTCTATTATGTGCAATGCCGTATGGTACCTCATGTGCGCATACCTCCTCTCCCAATCTATCCTCCCTAGGACGGAATTCCCTATTGCGAAGCCGTGCCCTTCATCCGCTATGTGCGCAACCTCGTTACCGCTCTTCTCGACATCTGCAATAACTGCGGATTTGGAGCCCACTTCATCAACCAAGGTGCCGGAATCGGAGGGCTGCCCTCCGCCGCTCGGGTAGAAAGCGGTCTTGTCAAGGTATATCCTGTTGCCGTCTATCGCGGTGACCCTGGCCCTGAACTCCTTGAGATATGAATCCGTAAGATACAGTTTTTCCGCCATGATATCAGCCGACTCTCTTTTCATCATTAATCAGAAATACCTCGGTTCATCACATGCCTATATCGCATAGAAAGAATAAATAGCCTGATAGGAGTTTCTGCGATTATACTATAAGGAAGTACACCGCTGCAAGCATCACTGCTGCGAGCGCAAGCTTCCTGGCTATGTTGCCTTCCTTGAACAGCATGCCTCCTAAGAGCACAGTTATCACAACCGACAGGGTGTTCCTCAATGGCGAAGCTAGGCTGACGTATGTGGTAGATACTGCAACATAATACGTTATCCTGTAAGCCATAGTTATAACTGCTATCGCGAGCAGCGGCTTTCTATACTTGCGCATGTTGTGCGCTATCTCCTTCACGCCTCCATAGTGCAATTGCATGTAAACAGTCATGTCCAAGGCCATGAAAGCTTCAACAAGCACCATGTACGTGTATGGGTTCATGTAGAAAAGCAGGTATTTGAGCAGCACCCCTCCTATTGCCATCAGGGCAATTACCACAACTAGCTCATATACATACTTCTTCCCTTCAAATGCGGCTTTCTTCCTGCTGTTTGCCTTGAACAGAAGCAGGTACGCGGCGATTATCATAACAGCTATGCTCATGTACTGCACGAAGCTCAGCCTCTCGCTCAGGAACATGAATGCAAAAACAACAATGAGCAGCTGCGGCAGCGAGCTCAGTATCGGCGAAGATACCGATATGTTCCCATGTTTGTACACTCTCGCTGTTAGTATGTACGATATGGTCGACACAACGCTTATCAGGAAGACCAGCGCCACCGCATATGGACTGATGTTGAAGTCGGCGAGCGGCACGAAGACCAGCGCCATTAGCGCTATTATTATCGAAAAGCTTGCGCTGTACGCGGACGCGTGCTCGTCTTTCAGCATGTACTTCTCGAGCACGCTGGAAAAGCCCATCAAGGCTGCCGATATGAGCACCAAGTAGTACCATTCTATCATGGGATCAGCCTGAGCGAACCATCAGCATGCCAATACATCAATCAAATCGTCCTGTTTATGAGGAATTCGGCAAGCGCCTTGAGATAGTTCTTTGCATCGCTCGCAGGGAGGCGCTTGTCAACATTGTTCCATGCATCCCTTATTATGCGCTCCTGCAGCTCCCTCGAATGCTCTATTGCACCTGACTTGGTTATCAGGCCTATCGCTTCATCTATCTTGCCCCTGTCCTCGGTGTGCTCTTCAAGTATCTCTATAAGGCGGTCCTTCTCATTCTGGGGCAGCTTCCCTATCGCATACACTACGAACAGCGTCACCTTGCCTTCAGTTATGTCCTCCCCTGTGCCTCCTTTGTTCTCGGATACTGCGCTCTTTGTTATGTTGAGCAGATCGTCCTGTATCTGGAACGCCACGCCTATCGAGGCTGCGAAATGGCCCAGGGCGTTGACCGTATCGTCGTCTGCGCCTCCTATTATGCCGCCTATTTTCGCAGCCATGCTCGCCAGAGCACCTGTCTTGTCATACACCATCTGCAGGTAGTTGTCTTCCGATATATTGTAAGGATTAACTAGGTACCTGTGCCACGCTATGTCCTCGGCCTGCCCTATGGTGCACCTGAGCTTCTCGGTATCCGACACGTCAGCAATCTTGTATTTCATCTCATCTGAAAGCTTCTTGCTCGATTTCAGCGCTATGACTGGGAAATGGTAGAGGAAATCGCCAAGGTTGTTCGCTATGTCTATCCCGTATTTTATGTGCACGCAGTCCTTGCCCCTGCGCAGCTTGGAGTTGTCCTCTATGTCGTCGTGCACGAGCGTGCCGTTGTGTATTATCTCAGATATCATGGAGAATTCTATGTAGTCCTCGGGGTTCTTGCCAAGGGCCCTTATTATGAGCAGCGTTATGGCAGGCCTCCACCTCTTTCCCCCCTGGTTGAGTATGTATAGCGCAGGTTCGAGTATGCTCTTGCGCAGCGTCTCTTCATGGTACTTGTACCCGCTCCTTCCCAGCAGCTTCTTGAAGTACCTGTCCGAATCCGCCTGCGTAAGGTATTCATTTATCCTCTCATCAATCTGCTTAGACTGCTCCTTCAGGTATTCGACAATATCTATGCCGTTGCCTGTATATTTTTTTTCAGTGTCCATTGTCTCAACTTTGGCATTTAAATGCAGCGCCGTGCTTTCAGCACATACAGCTTCGTGCAGCGGCGGTTATAATCCTATTGAAATGATACCATAAAAAAGCTTTCTCCGACTCCGCCGGCAAAGCGAAGTACGCGAGGCACAAAAATAGGAGTTCAGTAGTCCCGGCCGGATTCGAACCGACGTAGCAGGGTCCAAAGCCCTGCGTCCTTGGCCTCTAGACGACGGGACTGTCCAATGCTGCACCACGCGGTTTGCTTCGCGGCAGATGTAGGCGTCGTATATACTATATTTATACCAAGGTTTATATTTATTGATTCGCCAAATATATCTGCGATGAAGATGCCTGGTTTTAAGACAACAGAGACCGTGAAGGTGCCCGACAAGCTTATAGACCAAGTGATTGGGCAGAAGAACGCTGTAGATATAATAAAGAAGGCGGCCAAGCAGAGGAGGAATGTGCTTCTCATAGGCGAGCCAGGCACAGGCAAGACTATGCTAGCGCAGGCTATGTCAGAGCTGCTGCCTATAACCGATTTGGAGGACGTGCTCGTATACCGCAATGTGAATGACGAGAACAAGCCGCAGATAAAGGCGGTCAAGACCTATCCGGATAGCAGTGCAGACAGGAACGCGCCAGGGCAGGGCAGGCTGATACTGCAGAACGAGCGCATGAAGGCAAGGATGAGCATGAGCCGTGCCGGCTCAATAGTGATGCCCATAGTGCTTGTGCTGGTTATAGTGCTTTTCGGTCTTTCGATAAGCGGCATATTCAGCGGCTACGAGATAATAGTGCTGGCGGCGCTCATACTTGGAATAATGATATTCGGATCCATGGCCATGTTCACCATGGGTTTGACAAGGCGCGTAGGCATGCCAGGCATGTCGGACATGTCTGAGCCGAAGCTAATAGTTGACAATACAGGGCTTACGCATGCGCCATTCATAGATGCGACGAGCTCGAAGGCAGGCGCGCTTTTTGGCGACGTCAGGCACGATCCGCTGCAGAGCGGAGGGCTGGGCACGCCTGCGCATCTGAGGGTAGAAAGCGGCGCGATACACAAGTCAAACAAAGGCGTTCTTTTCATAGACGAGATATCCAGCCTTGAGGGGAGGGCGCAGCAGGAGCTTCTTACTGCGATGCAGGAGCGCAAGTACCCGATAACCGGGCAGAGCGAGATGAGCTCAGGCGCTCTTGTCAAGACAGAGCCGGTGCCTTGCGACTTCATACTCGTCGCTGCGGGCAACCTGCAGGACATAAAGAACATGCACCCGGCGCTCAGGTCGAGGATAAGGGGGTACGGTTACGAGGTCTACATGGATTCGACCATGGAGGACAACAAGGCGAACGAGTATGCAATAGTGCAGTTCATAGCCCAGGAAGTAAAGAAGGACGGCAAGATACCTCACTTCGATGCGTCTGCCATAAGCGAGATAATAGAGGAGGCTCGCCGCAGGTCTGGCAGGAAGGGCAGGCTTACTCTCATATTGAGGGACCTTGGAGGATTGGTCAGGGCCGCAGGCGACCTTGCAGTCGAGAAGAACCACAAGCTCGTCACCGCTGCGGATGTGGTGGCTGCGCGCCATCTGGCTAGCCCCATAGAGGCTCAAGTGGTAACACAGGAGATAGAGTACAGGAAGGCGTACCGCGTCTTTGAGACACACGGTTTCAAGGTGGGCAAGGTGAACGGTCTCGCAGTCATAGGCAATTCAACCATGTCTGCAGGCATTGTAGTGCCAATAGTGGCAGAAGTTACACCCGCGAGCTCTAGGTCCGAGGGCAAGTTCATACCTACGGGGAAGCTCGGCAAGATAGCCACTGAAGCGGTGAAGAACGTAAGCGCCATAATAAAGAAGCACATGGGGCGCGACGTGGCAAACTACGACATGCACGTGCAGTTCCTGCAGACATACGAGGGCATAGAGGGCGACAGCGCTAGCATATCGGTCGCGATAAGCATTATATCGGCCATGGAAAACATACCCATAGATCAGTCCGTAGCCATGACAGGCTCGCTTTCAGTAAGGGGAGACGTGCTGCCTGTTGGAGGGGTTACCAGCAAGGTCGAAGCCGCAATAAGCTCGGGCATCAAGAAGGTGATAATACCTGCGGCGAATGCCGGCGACATATACATAAGCAAGGACAAGCTGAAGAAGATAAAGATAATACCTGCGAAGAGCATTGCGGATGTCATGGCCGCATCGCTCAAGCCGGGCAAGGACCGTGACGCGATGATAAGCGAGCTGCGGAAGCATAGCTTGGGGAGGAGCTGATGGAGGGCAAGCCAGGCAAGGGGAAGGCGGCATCGTCAGACAATGCTGTCAGGGAGAAGCTCGAGGAATTCGGCAAGTCCATAGTCAATGAGATATACCGCGGCGAGAACCCGAAATTTGTTACAAGCGTCAGGTCAAGGTCTAATGTGCTCTACGACCCCAAGGGCGGCTATCTGCACCTGGGCCCTGCGCAGGAGGAGAGGAACTTCATAAATATATCGCAGTCGAGGAAGTTCATGCAGACAGTAGCGATAGCGTCGAAATGCAGCTCCTTCGTCAAGGAGAACCTACATACTTCCATAAGAGGGCTTTTCTACCAGCTCAAGTATTCCCTTGGAGAGGACGTCGACGAGAACATATTCAGCGAGCAGAGCGAGTCCAACCCGCTCATAGAAGATCTCGAATCGTCATTGGGCGTGAGGAGGGAGGATCTCAACCTCAGCGCAGACAGGAAGGGGTTCCTCGCTGGCAACATGCGCATAATAGACAAGTTCGGGGGCGAGAAACTGGAGATAGACGCGAGCAAGCAGGGGAGGAGCGGCTTCCCAATACCGAGCGACGTGGACAACGGGATAGAGTTTGTCGATGTGAAGGCGAAGTACGTGCTCGTAGTGGAGAAGGATGCGGTATGGCAGAGGCTGAACGAAGACGGGTTCTGGAAGAAGGAGAACGCAATACTGATAACGCCCAAGGGTCAGGCATCAAGGGGCACCAGGCGCATGATAAGGAAGCTGTCAGACCTCGGCCTGCCGGTTTACGTGTTCAACGACTGCGATGCATGGGGGTGGTACATATACTGGACCATAAAGACAGGGAGCATGAACCTTGCATATCTTGGCAAGGACATGGCGACCCCGGAGGCAAGGTTCCTCGGAGTGACGATGTCAGACATAGAACATTACGATTTCCTCGGCAAGCTCACCATGAAGGCGAGCGAGGTCGACATAAAGCGCGCACAGGAGATGCTTTCATACCCATGGATAAACAAGCATAAGGAATGGGTCGAAGAGCTGAAGAAGGTCCTCAAGACCAAGACAAAGCTCGAGCAGGACACCCTGCAAGGGCCGAAGCTCACTTTCCTCGGCGACTACGTGCGCGAAAAGATAAGGAACAACGAGTTCCTTCCGTAAACGCAATGGCATGCATGCAACTTTGGCAGTCATACCTTTATGACTGGCTGCATGTTGCTGAGACCCAACTTCTTGAGCGTGGCTTCTGGATTGTCGTAATACTCCTTTACAATGTTGTTTATGCTTACCATGTCCCGCGTGCCCTGCTTATTCATTGCGAACAGTATGTTCGCCCTGACATTTTCTTCAGCGAGTATGTCAGGCGGCGGCACTCCTAGCACGGTCGATAGCGTATCCCTATACGTCACGCTTGGCAGTATCGGTGCAGCCTTATGGGTCTTGTAGTCGAATTTGTACAGGTCCGATAGGAGTATCTGCGTCTCCATGCCTGATATCTCCGATATCTGCACAATTTTCCTCGACGGCTTGTTCTTCTCATAGACCTGTGCGAGTATTATCAGTGCATCGATGACAGGTATTATGTCCTTTGGCACATTCATCGGTGCATGCTGCAGCCTGTTTATCATATCCCTTGTCGAGGAGGCGTGTATTGTTCCCATAGATATCTTTCCTATGTTCATCGCTGTCATCATATCGTTAGCCTCTTCGCCCCTAACCTCCCCTATTATTATCATGTCGGGCCTCATCCTAAGGGCGTTCTTCACCAAGTCCGTAGTAGTCATGTCTTCGCTCGTCTCCAGCCTCACGCAGTTCTCCTGTGTCTCAGTATTGAGCTCGTATGTCTCCTCTATCGTCACTATCCTCGCTTCCGGCCTGAAGAATGAGAACATTGCGTTGAGCAGAGTAGTCTTGCCTGCTGCAGGCATGCCTCCTATCAGCATGTTTGCCGGCCTTACCCTGAATCCGTCCACATATACCCACAGCCTTGCCGCTATCTGGTAATCCATAACCCCAAGGTTTATCAGGTCGAGTATGCTCATGGCCTGCATCTTGAAATTTCTTATAGTTATATCATACCCGAGCGGCGAAGCCACTATGTTCGCCCTGCTGCCGTTGCGCATGTGCACGTCAAGTATGTTTCCTTTTGAAGTTTCGTTGGTGGCATACAGCTTCAGTTTGTCCACGAGCAGGGCAAGGTCCTCCTTCTCCGCCACCTTTGCATTGACCTTCCGCTCCCCTACCGCAGAATCGTACACGAATATGTTTGAGGTGTTGTTTACCATTATATCTTCTATTGTGCTCTTGTTCAATAGGTCATTGAGCGGCCCTAAGTCATCCATGTCCTTGAGCATTGCGTCTATGCTCTCCTGGTCTATGTTCGGCATCAATGTCTTGGCTACTGATTCAACCAGCTCCCTCTTCTTGTCATCACTGTTAACATCAACGAATCTTCCTTTTAGCCTCTTCATAACTTCTGATTCCATCAAACGCAAATCTTCATCCATGCAATCACAGCCAATTATCAAATAGTAGTTGCTGTGCAAAATATAAAAAGGTGTAACTGTACAAGCCGTTATCGGAATCAGCCCGCGCTAGGCAGTATCATATCGACTACCTTTGCGGGATCGTACGGCACCAAATCGGTGTACTTCTCGCCAGTGCCGAAGAACAGCACAGGGATGCCTGTAACCTTTGATATCGATATCGAGTTGCCCCCCTTGGCGTCGCAATCCAGCTTGGTGAGTATTATCCCGTCAATCTTGATGAACTTGTTGAATTCGGCTATCTGCTCGGCTATCATCCCACCAGATACGCTTTCGCCTACGTATATGGTAAGGTCGGGCTTTATCACCCTGTGCATTTTCTGCACCTCCCCTATGAGGTTCTTGTTTGTCTCCTGCCTCCCAGCACTGTCTATAAGCACCACATCGTTTCCATGCGCTTTGGCATAAGCCACAGCATCGAACGCAACGCTGGTAGGGTCCGCACCATAGCTGCTCTTTATTACTGGCACGCCTACTGCATTGCCGTGGTGCTCCGTCTGCTCAATTGCTGCGGCCCTGAAGGTATCGCTGGCCGAGAGCAGCGGGTGCATTCCCTTGTTCTTCAGGGCATACGCAATCTTCGCTATGGTTGTTGTCTTGCCTGTGCCGTTAGGGCCTAGAAAGAGCACCTTTACCGGCGCGTTGCCCGAGGCTATCCTCTCAGGTATGAATGACATCAGGTCTATGGCATTTGCTGATGGCTTAAGTATGTCGAGCAGCGCTTCGCGCACAGTGCCCACGAGCTCTTCCTGCAAGTTTTTGGAGCTCAGCTTGCGCCCTCCAAGCAGCGATCTCACCTGCTCAGAGAAGTCCTCCACTACTTCGAATGACACGTCGGATTCAAGCATAGATACGCGCAGCTGATCGGTGAAATTGTCTATATCAGAGTCGCTCAGCTTTACATTGCTGAATATCGCTTTCTTGATGTTTGTAGATACCGAGAGCTTTATGCCCTTGTCGCTCCTTTCATTTTTCTCCCTGGCATCGTGCTTGTCATCCGAATTCCTCTGCGGTACATGCTCCTTGTTTTCCTGCATGCCCCCATTCTCAACGCGCTCCTTGGCCTTCTCCTCTTCCTTGGCCTCCTCAACAACCTTGCGCTCTTCCGATTTGGAGAACGACTTTATCGCATCGGACAATTTTTTCTTAAGGCTGTCAAACATCTCAATCAGCGGCTAATCCTTCCAGCTTGTAGGATATATCGTATATTGTATCCTCGACCTGCTTCATCTGGCGCGATATCCTGTTCATGTTCTCGCGCTGCGCCTCGAACCTCTTGTTGAGCACCTCCTTGGCGTCAGCGGCATCCATCTCCATCATCAGTCCTCCTCCTATGCCTACGACGACGCTCTTTGATTCTCCGGTATTGGCGTACATGTACAAGCCAGCCCCGGCAGGCATCAGCGATTCCTTCTTTGCTACAATATCCTTATTGTCAAGCACCTCCATCGCGCTGCTTATGCCCATGACCATGTCAGAGGCTTCCTTCATCTCCCGCGTGAGCACCGAATACTGCTCCTGGTAGGCTTGCAGAAGGTACTGCAGCTCGCCAGCGCTGTACTCCTCCCTCTGCCCCGCGCCGCTACTAGCTGCATTATTAGTTGCCATGATTCACACCAATATCATTTGCCCTCAGCCTTATCAATGCTTTCTATTACTATATTGTTTTTGCTTATCCCCTGGGTGCTGCCCAGCTTCATCAGCGCCCTGGCCCTTGCATGCTCCTCGCTCTCCGCTTCTACTTCGATGCTGAACTGCGTGCTCCTCCTTATCCTTCCTGCTACTGTGAACTTCATGCAATCACCTTCTATAAATATAACCCATCTACTATCCTGGAGAACTCATACCCCGTTGTGGTATCGCCTATGAGTGCGCCGTTCGAGTTTGCAACCACAGCGATGCCTACTCCAAGCGACCCCATGTTGGCAGTGCTTCTCACAGAGTCGAAGCCGGTCTCCCTGTCGAGCCTCTCCTTCTCCTCGTCAGAGGCGTGGTTGTTTATGACAAGGCCCTTGTTTGTCAGTATGTCATTGGCCCCGACGGTCTTGAAGCTGCCTATGGATCTCCCTATCACCTCTACGCCGAGCACATCTCCGATTATCGCCATGTCCCTCCTGCTGTATTCCGGATTCACTATGGCTACCCTGTCGTTGAGTATCATGTTGTTGCCAACAGCGTTGAGCGTGCTGCCGAGCACCTCGATATTGATGCCGAGCTTCATGCTGCGTATGGCTTCCATCTCTCTATCGGTAACCAGGTTTGATACCAGCATGCCGTTCGAGTTTGCCCTGGCGAGCACGCCTATGAAGTCCATGCCCCCTATGGACATGCCTATCGCCTCTACTCCGAGCGTTGATGCCAGGAATTTCTTGCTGCCCTCAGTCGCACTCCTGCCGACGAACACGTACTTGTCTGTAGCTAGCGCGAAAGCGCCTACGCAGTCACTGCCATTTATAGCGTATTTTGCTGCGTTCATAAAAATCACCGGCCAGCTGCAGCCCGTGCTGCGTATGGCTCAGCCTTTTTTCTCCGGAGCTGCGGTCTTCTGCTTCTGCGTCGCAGCCGCTGCGCCCTTGCCTGCGGCGGCTTTGCTGTCCTGCTTCTTGCCTGCAGCCGCTTTCTCTGCAGGCTTCTGCTCCGCAACAGCCTTCGCTGCTGAAAATTCGTTGAGCACCGCCTTGCCGTTATCGACCTTCGCGCTCAGCTTGATCGGCACCATCTTCCTAGAATAGTACTTGACTATGCGGTTGTTGAGCTCCTTGCTTATCGAGACGTCGCTATCGTCCATCTTCATGTAGTGCGCCGCCCTCTCTCTTATATACCTGGCGGCCCTCTTCACCCTCTTTGTGCGCGGCTGCATCGCCAAGTACCTCCTTATGTTTATCGTGATCAAACGCTCTGCCATTTCACTCATCCTTTATCTCAAGCTTGTCCTTCCTCCAGTCCCTCTTGTTCCTGTTGTACTCTATCTTCCTGTGGGTCCTTAGGGTAGCCAGGAGCGGTATCCTCCTCGATTGCTTGATCTTCCTTCCCAGCCTCGCCTTCTTGCGTGGTGTTTTCTTGGACATAAAAACCAACTTGTAATCATTTATGCTTGAACTCTATCTTCGGCTCAGGCCTGTACGTCGCCCTCTCTAGTATGGATCGAAGCTGCGCATCCGTCATCTTTCCAGTTATGCGCCTCGCCTGGACGAGCTGCACTATCAGCCCCACTACCTGGTCATACAGGTCTGGGTTGGATATGTGCACGTTCATCATCCTCTCGTAAGCCTCGTCATCGAGGAACTTGCGCAATATCTCCTTCTTCTGCTGCTCCTCCTGCAGCTTCCTGTAAGCTGCTTCGAGCCTCTTTCTTGAAACCTTGCTGTAATCATCTTCTTGCTCAGCCATCATTGGCCACCTTTCGAGGTAAGTACGGAGTTGCTAAGCTTGTCTAGGAAGGATTTGCCTTTCGGCGTTATTGTCCTGCCCTTCTGGTCCTTCTTGACCAGCCCTGCATCCTCAAGAGCCTTGAGCGAGTCGCTTATGATGCTGCCTCCGGCACGCATGAAATGCTTCCTGTGCACCACATGCTCCTTCTTGCTGCCGTACCTGACGCGCAGCCTTGATACACCTATAGGACCATTCAGGTATACCTGCCTAAGCACCGAAGCGCTCCTCATGTACCAGAAATCAGCATCCTGCGGAGGCCTTTCCCTGCTCACTCCTGACTTGACGAAATGCACATACTCGGGAGGCTCCTTTATGACTTCCTTCAGCTTAGCAGCCGCAGCCTTTACCAGCTCCTGCGGGTTGACTTCATATACATTAGCCATAGAAACCACAATCTTTGATAATCTTGGATAATAAGATTATTTACTACCTATTATTTGGCGGAAAACTTATTAATATCTTTGTTTTGCGG
>JAKAVJ010000005.1 GCA_021827525.1 Microcaldota archaeon | reverse complement strand
CTTCTTTTTCTTCATGGCATTGGCTATGAGTGTTATCTGGGCTTCCAGATTGCCTAGCCTTCTTTCTATAGTGCTCATTTCCGCCCTTGTATTCGCCATAGTAATATTTATATTTGTGCAATTATTTAAGGCTTGTTATCCAATTTTTAGTTTTTCGGTTTTCTCCACCGAAAAGGCTTCGTCCACCGCCTTGTAAAGCTCGTCTTTTCTGGTGTTTATGTAGGCCATGGTGGTGCTAGGGTCGCTGTGCCTAGCGAACCTGCTGGAAAGCACCACAGATCAGTACAAGTATGTATTGCTTTCATTTTTAAGTGGTAATATAAATTGTAACTGCAAAATATCATAGTGGGCAAATGGAAAGTGTAATAAAAAAATTGGAAGAGAACAATTTTATGATTCCAAACTTTAAAAAAAGCAATTTTCAGGCATTGAACGATACTGTAAATGGCAGGAATTCAGAATTAACAGGGGAGAGGGAAAATAAGATCTTTTTTATAGTGGACGGATTTGGTATGAACTTGCTCAATGAGCTAAGATCAAGAAACAAGAGGACAAATGAAACACTTGCAAAGGCGTCATTGAACGCGGTTACAACAATATTTCCATCAGCAACTTTGTGCGTGCTATCTTCGTTGTTCAGTGGTATGCTCCCTTCAGAGCACGGTGTAATAGGAGACATACAGCCAGTAGGTGGGTTTGGTCTGGTAAACATAATGTATTTGTCTGAGATGTTTGGAGACATCAGCAAGCATTTTGATGGTATAGAATATGAAATGATCTACCCAAAGGATTACAACTTGCAAAAGCTGCAAGCCAAAAACGGGATAGGGATATTTCCAAAAACGATAGAAATGCTCCCCAGCGGAAGGCAAATATTAAATGAGTTGCACAACCTTGAATACTCGACAATTGAAGACCTGTATGGAGTTATTAATAGCGTCATTAACAAGGGCAGCAATAGCATCATACTGGTATATTATGGCAACCTGGATCACATAGAGCATATGCATGGCTATCTGTCTGATGAAAGCATTGCCGAAGCGGCAAAAGTGGTGGAACTCATAGGCAGCATAAATACTTTGGCGCGGAATGGTAACTATAGTGTAATAGTCACAGCAGACCATGGCCATGTTATCGTGAAAGGTTCGGAATTCAAAACATTTGATAGCAAAAGCAAGTTGGCAAGTTTATTAAAGCGGCCTCCATGGGGCAATGCCCGAACAATGTTTCTCGAATCCAAAGAGGGCAAAGAGGAAAAGGTGGAAGAAGCATTTAACGAAGATTTCGTCGATTATAGTGCAATATTTAGATCTGAAGACATGCTAGCTGCCGGAATATTTGGGCCTGAAAAGCCACTAAAAAAGAAGAGGGAAAATTTCGGCACGCACATAGCCATCAGCAAAGGAAATTATTCAATAAATTATGCTGAGAAAGGCCAATATGAACCTTGGTTCGACAGATCTACCGGCCAGATAGGCACTCATGGCGGCATGAGCCAAAATGAAATGCAAGTTCCCCTACTGGTTTTTGAGTAGCTGCCATTTCTTATCCTAGGAAGTTGAATTCTTGAATGCGCTTTGTCGCCGCAAATCCCGTTTGCTCCCAACGGGATTTGAACCCGTGTTCTGGGGTTGAAAGCCCCATGTCCTTGGCCGTGCTAGACGATAGGAGCGCTTGAGCGCACTGCACTCTTGCATCTGCAATTCATATGATTATGACAGCACAAAATATATACCTTCTTTCTGCTTCCTCCGCCATTCTACCGCGATAAGTATTTAATATTTGAATCTAATGGTGTATTGAAGGTTTGGTGCTTGGATGATACTTTCTGACTTCGATCTTGACAACGTCATAAGGGACAAGAGGCTTGTGATAAAACCATTTTCAAGGAACATGGTGCGCGAGAACGGCATAGACTTCCGTCTGTCCAATGAGATAGTAAGGCACAGGAACATGCCTGCTGACTTCGTATACGACCCTTCCGATGAGAAGAGCATAAAGAATGCATTTACCACATCGAAAAGGACCAGCAGGATGATACTCGAGCCAAAGGAGCAGGTATTGCTATCAACATACGAGCACCTATCGATGCCCGACGATCTGGTCGCGTTCGTAGAGCTCAGGAGCACCTGGGCGAGGAATGGTCTGTCCATGCCTCCTACTATAATAGACGCGGGCTTCAAGGGCACTATAACCCTTGAGGTCATAAACAACGCGCCGTTCCGGATGCTTCTGAAGCCAAAGTACCCGTTCGCGCACATAATATTCATGAAGGCAACTAGCAGGATAAGGAATCCATACTCAGGAAGCTACTTTGAGCAGCGCGGCGTGAAGCTTCCAAAAGTAATAAAGTGATGACTTAAAGAGCTTCAAAATCTGAAAAAAAGAGAAACGGCGCGACTGCGCCGACCTTAGCCTAAAACTTTGTCATTGGTGTGCTTCTTCACCTTGAAGCCAAGTGCTCAGCTTCCATGCCTGAAGTGTCGTTCTTGCCTCCTGGTGCGGCCATCGATACCAGAACTACATCGCCGATGTTCTTTATGCTCTTGAACAGGACGCTCTTCTGCTGGAGCATGCGCTTTATCTCGTCCCTGTTGGCGCTCTTCCATTCCTCCATCAGGAGCCTGCTGACCTCGCCCTTCTCAAGGTCTATTATCGCGTCCCTAACTTCGCCCAAGTACTGGCCCGCGTCGCTATACACATCCATGCTGTATATGTCAGAGATTTTCACATAAACACCCGTTATACTATTATTGATAGTAGCAACTTTAAATAATTTGTGTATACTGTGGGAGTTACGGCTGTACGCGCGCGATGCCCTTATTGGTCCTTCTGGAGCAATATCACCGCTGCCCGAAATGGACAATTGGGTGTTTTGGGCATAGAAAGGTTTAAATATCTTATTGTATACTAATTAATTGCTTGTTTTAGAAAGATTTAAAAGCCTTCTTATGCGCTTACCGAGGAAAATCCTATTAAAAGTGGTGAAACATCATGGCGAACACAAATAAGAAAAGTGAAAAGAAGCGGAAGCCGAGCAGAGCAGCCCATGGCTCCGCCAAAAAGCATGTACCATCAAATACAAAGAAGGGAACTGGCAAGATTACAGTAAAAGACAGGACCCTGAGCATAGAGGTCCCAGAATCCAAGCGCCCGCGCGGACGTCCAAAGAGCCAGGAAGCGGCCGCGACAGGCAGCGAGCTTGCAACTCCCGAATACGGCGTTACTGCCGAGCGCGAGAGGCGTTGCCCGAGCTGCGGAAGCACTGATATAATATATGATACTGAGCGCGGCGAGCTCGTATGCAACAACTGCGGCCTGGTAATAGAGGAAAACGCAACCGATTCGGGTCCAGAATGGCGCGCCTTCGACCCGGAGCAGAGGGCTTCAAGGGCGAGGACCGGTGCTCCAATAAAATACGCCAAGCCCAACCGCGGCCTTGTGACGGAAATAGACCTCTACAACAAGGACATAAGGGGAGTGCGCATACCTACAAAGAGGCAGGCGCAGCTCTACAGGATGAGGAAATGGCACAAGAGGGCAAGCATAGCGAGTTCGAGCGAGAGGAACTACCTCATAGCGCTGCCTGAGCTCAACAGGGTAGCGAGTTATCTCGGACTGCCGGACAACATCCGCGAGACAGCTGCTCTGCTCTACAGGAAGTGCGTGCAGAACAACCTAATACGCGGAAGGCCAATAGAGATAGTAGTCCAGGCCGTTATATATGCAGCGTGCAGGGAATCAGGCATGCCAAGGACCCTCGACGAGATAGCTAACATATCCGGAGTGGCGAAGAAGGACGTGGGAAGGGCCTACAGGGTGATATCCCACGAGCTTGACCTGAAGATACCTCTCACAGACCCTATAGCGTATGTGCCTAGGTACACCAATGCGCTCAAGCTTAGCGGCGAGGCGCAGGAGAAGGCCGTTGAGCTGCTCAAGCAGGCTATGAAGAAGGGCCTGCTTTCGGGGCGCAGCCCGACCGGTGTAAGCGCAGCAGCGGTGTACATAGCAGGCGCGCTTGCAGGGGAGCGCAGGACGCAGAAGGAAGTAGCTGATGTAGCAGGAGTGACGGAAGTGACAATAAGGAACAGGTACAGGGAGCTAAAGGACCAGCTCAACCTGGATGTCAATCTGTGACGCCCATGCGCAGGTACTTTTATGTTATGGCAGGAGCTTTCCTGCTATACATTTTTTTTGCATTCATACTGATGAGCGGCACGCCAGCCCCGTCATCTGGATCCAGCGCGGCAAAGAGCATATACAGCATGAACATAAGCTCTGCGATAAACTACACCAAGGCGTATCTGCTCAACGTCAACGACAGCGCCTACATAGTGTTCTACCCAAACACAGCGAAGGCTTATAGCTACCTTACCAAGGCAGAGAACATATCTAAGAATGACACGGGGGGCGCATATGCGCTTCTCAGCAAGGCTATAAGCTATGCTTCAGGCCAGGAAGCTGGCATATACAGGTATCAGGCATTGTCAATCGTAACTATGGCTGTTCTAGCTGTCGTATCGGGCGCGATACTGTTCAGGATGATGTTCAAGCCTGCGAAGAAGGCCAAGGGCAGGCGGAAGGCATAGTCGCCCTTTCTATTGGGTTAGACATCTGCCTAACTTTTCGATTTTCGTAGAATAGCTTTAAAAAGCGTAACATACAAAGTAATCGTGTTGTTACATAATTGGATGGTGAGGTGAGGGTATGGTTGTTACAAACTACATAGTAGAGGGATCTGAGCACGAGGTAAAGGTGATAGCGAAGGGCGCCAGCGGCGAGGGGATCAGCAGGATAGAGGAGATACCTGTAATCATAAGGAACGCCAAGATA
>JAKAVJ010000002.1 GCA_021827525.1 Microcaldota archaeon | reverse complement strand
GTCAGACATTCTCAATTATAATAAAAAGTGATTTCATGGTGGTGGGAAACGGTAATTCGAGTTCCAAAAGTGCGGCAAAAACGCTCTTCGCGAAGAAGGAGCAGCAGTACAGCATAAAGCGCGACGGAAAGAGGTTCTACAAGTTCTACCTTGTGAACCCCAAGGATAATGCCGATCCAGATACCGTAGCTGAGAAGCTAATAAGCTTCGACGATGTTGAGGAGGTATATGTTGCAGATGGCGATTACGGCTTCATAGTCAAGACGAGGTTCAGGGACGGGAAGGATCCGAAGGACGTGTTTGGCTATATACACAACAAGATAGATGCCAAATACGGAGAGATAACCACGTATTACAAATACAGGAAATAGATTACACTGTCTTTTTTGAAAAACCCCAACCTTATGCGCGGCCTTTTGGCCGCGCCCTTATTTGAGCAGCGAGGGTATAAGGCGTTCTGGCAGCATATTTGGACACAACAATTGCTCTAGATGCATATTGATACTGAAGAATCGGCGCGTATGTCCGATTTGAGGGCAATCTTGCCCTTGGCGTTGAGCAGGTTCACCCTATACTTCTTCCCGTATGCGAGCCCGTGAAAGATGCAGCGCTTGGCGTGCATATCCGCTTCCTCTATGATCTCGCCGAATGCCTCCACTTGCGCGCTGTAAAATTCTTGAGGCACGCCCTGGGCCTCGATTCCTCCCATGCACTGCACCAGTATAACCTCTACATCGCCCCTCTTCACCTCTTTGAATTTCAGCTTGCTGCTCTCATACGAATCCAATACGCTTGGAGATATCTGCGCCTGCACGTAGTTTTGCGTCTTTATGAAGAAGGAATCGGATGAGATCTTTTCGCTGCCTTCCTTTATCACGTAGTCTACAGCAGCCATCCTTGAGTCCATGTGCTTGAGCTTCAGCACGACCGCGTCAGGATCCGCATTGCTGAATACGAGGTCCTTCGCCGCGATGAAGGCGGTGTCGGCTGCCTGCTTCATGTATACCTTGTTCTGGCACATCCTCCGTATCTGCGGCGGTATGTCTACGGCGTTGTGGGTTATGAGCACAAGAGCTATGCCCTTCTTCCTGAAGTCCTGTACCCTTCTGGACAGGTCCTCGGTCGCAGCAGTATCGTCCTTGGAAGAGCTGTCGAATAGCAGCTGCGACTCCTCGATGCATATGACGAGCCTCAGGCTGTCGTCGCCGCTATCATCGAAAGAATTCGCCATCGAGTATACCTGGTTTAGTATCAGCGAATACATATAGGGCTTTGAGCTATTGCTGACGCTGGACATGTCGAACACCGCGCCTTCTGATATTATGCTATGCATGTCAATCCATTCGGGGCTGGAGAACTCGTCTCTTTCGAGTATGCTGCGCAGGTTTTCCAGTGCGGACTTTATGTTTTCGCCATGCTTTGTATACTTTACCCCGGCATTGTTGCGCTTGCCATGCAGCTTTATTATTGATTCTTCTATGTCCACATACACATCTGTGGGGCTGGGCTCGGCCGTATTCCTGTATGAATGCTTGAACGCGTTGAGGAAGCACTTCTCCAGCGGATTCCTATACGGGCCTGCTTTCGACGCGTTGGCCAAAAGCACTGATAGGTCTTCGTAGAACTGGACTGTCCTGGAACTGTCGCTGCATGCGAAGAAGTTTATTGGTATCCTGTCCTTGTAGAGCCGTATAAGGTGCAGCCCATGGGTGACTGCGAAGCTGTCCCACTCCGCTGTAGAAGAGAGTACGATGATCCTTGGTGCCTCTTTGCTGCTGCCGGAATTGCATATGCTGTCAAGCATGGACATCGCTGCGCTTGTCTTACCCGACCCCGGAAGGCCAGTCAGTATAAGCCCCAGGTTAAGCGCCGATTTGTCTATTTTCACCTCCATGTGCGTATCTGCGACGCCGTCGCGCAGGTATGTGCCTATAGGTATGCCAACGCTAGAATGCGCAGGCAGAGTGGCTACCGCATAGTTTACCCTGATATTGCCATAAAAGCCCAAGAATGATGATGCATGATCTATACCGAAAAGGATTGGGTTTGCCTCCTGCACCCTCCTTAGTATGCCTGACAGGCCTTCCCTGCCGCAGCTTGCGCTGGACAGTATTACGGCCTTCTCACTCATGAAGTTGTGCAGTTCCATATCGTCGTCGTTGACCAGCATGACCATTACCTTGTATATACCGTCCCCCGAAAGTATGCTGTTGTCAATGTCTTCTAGGACCTCCTTCATGAGCAGGCTCTCTTCTGAGCCTTCGTAAACTTCTGTCTGTGCTGATGTATTAATTCTGCTTCCGAGAAACCAACCAAATGCACTGGATGTTGAACGCACGACTTTGCCGCCCAGGGTCTTCTCCAGCTCCGACTTGAAGGCACCGGCCTCCGGTTCTGCGGCAGGGACGAACAGAAATGCTACTGCCTTGTTAGTGCCGTATTGCAGCCTCATGATCTGGCTTATCAAGCCTCCTGCCGAGATAGGGCGCTTGTATATGGACATGAGCTCTATGTTTCCGTTCAGGCATGGGGGAATTGCAGTCCTGCTGATTTCCAGTCCGGGTATGTTACTGCTTAGAACCGCAGCAATATTGGTTGGAGGCGCTTTCAAGCATAGGTATGTCCTAGAGTCATGCAGATCGTACACTACTGCAAATGCCGTCTTTCCTATTGACCGGACGAATTCCCTGCCGATTGCGCTCGCATTCGGCAAAGCGTCTATCCTGAAAGCCTCGAAATCTTCAGCAGACTTGGGTTTAGTAGATGCCAAATATGACCACCATCGATGCAAGAATCGCAAGGTATATAAGCGCCCTTACTTCAATCCCTTTGCTAAACATTATATACTTCCTCTTCGCCAGCACCACAAGCAGCAGCACTGCCATGGCGATGGAGTATGCAAGATATGGTGCATAGCCCAGATCGATAAATCCTGACAGGACCCTATATACAGCTATGACGGGCAGCGCAGCGGCTATTGCTAACAGCAAGAGCAACATGTGAGGCTTTGCGCCTCTACTGCCTAGTCTCTTTACTTCATCTAGTATGCAATCACCGCTACTGACAATATGAAAAGTATAATTGCACCCTTCATCACGTTATCTATGGCTGCAGTGGACAAGGCGCTGCGGTCTGGGCGGATTATGCCCAAAATGCAAGCCGCAGAAGCCAGGACTATCGCCAGTGCCATGCCGACCTCCGCTATGTAATGCCCTATGTATTCAAGCATATGAAACACCTATTGCACCCGATAGGTATGACAGCATGAACGCACTGGCACGCCGGGATGGAAGGCACGCCTTACTCAAGATGTTTATTCTGGCATGCAGCCCAAATGCCCATATAGCCGGCGAACGTTTGCTATGCAGCGACCTATGCACTAATATGCTGAACTTAAGCCCGTTGGCGATCTCTACATGGTTGCGCTTGATTATGCTGTAAGATGTTATCTTTTTAGGCAGGGGGTAGGAGCCGTTGAACAATGCACTGCTGTACAGGTGCCTTGCGCACAGATCTGTCACTGCATAAGCGCTACCGTAAATCGTGCCATTTACTATCCTGAGCCCGAGCCCGTATCCTTCAAAATGAAGCAATGAATCTATCTCTTCTGGCAAGAGCAATGACCGTTCTCGGCCGAATTGCTTCGTTCTGGCAATCTTCAGACATACTTGTTCTTCTCCAGCAACAGCGCCCTTATATTTTATTGCTTCGCTTGACTCTGCATTCACTTCGGCAATAGCCTTGGACAGGTCATCAATGCTGACATTATGCACCTCAGGTATGCTGTCTGTAGAATTCCCGAACAGCAGATGGACTTTCTTATGGGAAACGCCAATGTCGGAAAACTTCTTCGTCGCGGCGTAGATTAGCAGCCCTATAACTATATAGACCAGGTCCTGCACATACGGATAGCTGTATATGCTGTCTTCGGCATAGTAGCCCCCGTAGTATATAGTAATGCTGCCGCCGCTGAAGCCTGGCCCCACCAGGATCGATAATGCGCCGCTTGAATTAGTAGTAGAGATTGCAGTTCTTCCGTAGACCTGTACCAGCACCTGCGTATCTTTGAGGCGAACTCCATTCCATGCCAGCCATATCGAAACTTTCCCCGATCCGACTTCTGTACGGTATAGGCAAAGCGCTTGGCATTCGTGCTCCAATGCATGGCTAGAGACGATCAGTATTGCTGCTATTGCTATGGTTGACAGCACCGCAACAGCAAAAAGCACTTTATGGTTGACGTGCATTCGAAAGCCTCTTGTCTATAGACACGCCGCACTCTTCGATGAGCTGCTGAAGCTCTTCCTTGCTGAAGCCGAAAGACTGCATCGATTCGATTGCATTGCGTATATCGCCGCCTTCCTGATCGGAGAAATATCTGAACATGCGAAGAAACGCCTTGCGCAGGCCTTCCGCTTTGCTCTCGGCACTGCTGGACCTGGTTTCAATTTCCAAAATTATCCTGGAAAGGTAGACATTTGACCTGCTAAGCTCCTTTATGCGCTCCTCCATGGCTTCTATTTCGGACAGATTCCTAGCTGTTTCGAGATCCTTTGAAACACTGCTCACGGCCTCTACAATGGCAGGATATAAGTGGCCTATGTCTATTTCATAAAGGTCGTTCAGGTATGAGAGCAGCGAAACAAACATTGCAAGATAGGTACGGTGCACTTTCAGGCTCGGCTCGTCGAAAAAGAATTTAAGCGCTATCGATCGGCCGTCCAGGCTCAATACCGGGTCGCCAGCGGAGCTCTTTGGGCCTTGCCTCAGCCTGAAGGTCATTATGGTGCCTTGCCCCTCCTGCACGGCGTTTGGCAGCGACAGAACACGAGTGCATATGACTGACCTTGGGTATATGGGCTTGGCAGCTACGTGCAACCTAGAATAGAGCTTCATGCCTTCTGCTGTTGCATTCTTGACTGATAGCATTTTCACACCACCTTTTCATACGCCCATATTATGCTCTGGTCCGGTACACCCAATGACCTGATATAGGCCACTATAGAGCTTCTAGGCACCCCGTTGCTGGCCAGCTCGCCTATCAGCCCCGATACTTCGACCCTTCCCCTATTCTGTGTTATGTAATTCTCTATTGCGCGCTTCTTGCTTGGGTCGTCGATGATCATGCCTAGCTTTCCGACCACTATTTCAATAGGTACGGTTATCTCCATTCCATCACCTAGGATATAGCATAACGAATAGTTTATGCCCTCGACTTTGGGCACGTATACTGCCTGCCTGGGGCGGTCCCTGCCTATGGCGATGGCCACTATGCACGAACCCCGGGAAAGCCCTCCGAGCCTGCTAAGCATTTCACCATCGAGTATCTGCGCAGACGAGAGCGTGGAGAAATCCTCTTTGTTCTGTATCCTGAACACTATGACCGTGGCGCAGTTCGCCAGTATGTCGCCGGCCATATCGCTCACGGTTTGGCTGGCTATGATAAGCCCTAGCCCATATTTCCTGCCCTCGCGGAACAGTGTGGGCAACTCATCGCCTCCAAGCGCCTTCCATGCCTCGTCGAGTATGAGCATCCTGTGTGCTCCGCCCAAGGCGGGTGCGGCACCGAGGCTGCCAGATATGTGTTTCATGATCATGCGCGCCGCAATCCGTTTTTCTTCTTCGCTGTGCATGTATGATATATTCATGCTGGCTACGCCTGCCTGAGCGCGCCCGGATTCAATAGATTTGATTGCGGTTTCGGCCTGCGCATCACTTTCTATCTTGTATTCCGCTCCATACAGGTACGACACCACGCCAGAATATTCCCCGTTCCAGTCTATTATCATGACATCGCTCCCAGAGTATGCCAGTCTCGACACGAGATTCTTCAGCAGGAACGTCTTCCCAGAGCCGCTCATGCCTATGATGCATGCATGCTGGTTCAGCGCCGTCTCTACGCCGAAGAATACAGGCAGCGCGTATGTGCCGCTTTTGCCTATGTATGCAGAGCCTCTTGACCATTCAAGCTTCTCGCTTGGGTTGAGCATGCAGAAAGCCCTTGATACTGCGGTAGTATTTGATAATTGATAATCCATTCATGCCACCATGTTTGAGCCAGTACTCAGGAAGTGTACCAGCTCATTGCCCGATAGCGCCCTGACTTTATAGCCTGTCGAGGCGGAGATTGCAGCAGAAACCTCATCCAGCCCGGATATTGCCGCCGATTCTGCTGCGTACCTGTTTTCCGACTCCGCCTCTATGCTCAGGTAATAAAGGGCATGAAGAGGCATTCTGCCCGAAGTCATGCTGTTTATGTCCGAATCTATGCGCTCCAGCTCGCGCTTGGCGGAATTTATCTTCTGGATGTTGCGCCCGCCCCCTCCTGACAGCCTCATTATCTGGTTTTCCTTCATATGCCTCGCAGTCTTAAGGTCATCCAGTATCTTGTCCATGTTAAGGCGTTCCACTGAGAGGACCAGTTTGAAGGGCATGTTTATTCTCGCTATGATGCCCTCGAGCTTGTCTTTTGCCAGGCCTTCCGAATCGGATATGTCTATCAGAGCGTATGCAGCTGCGGAGAATCCCCTGCTGGTCTGCCTCACTGCAGCGCTCTGGCTGCCGCCCACTTCGTAGCTGCCGACCAACCGTATTATGTTGGTATGCTTTATTACAAGAGGCAAAAGTATATCCCAGCCTTTATAGAGCAGTATCCCAAAAGTGAGAAGCACAAATGATGCTACGACTGCGTATGCGTTTAATGTTAATGCACTGATGATTAAACCTACTGAATATGCGGCCGTGAATATGTATGCAAGTACATCGCTGCCCATCATACCACGCTAGAATATATCGAACTTGCCAAAAGATACCTCGGTGCCCAGTATGCGGGCAAATTCACGAGCAGATATTATCGTAAGTATTATACTGAATATTGGGAATAGAAATGCTTCCATTATCAGCCCCGATATAGTGTTTAGCAGGTTATCAACCAGCCCGGTGAGGCCGCTGAAAAGGCCGCCTATTTCGCCGATTATTGAAGTGGCTGAGCTTGCAGTCAGATTCTGGACACCGATGCTGGCCAGTACACTGTGCTGAACGGCTGTTGAATTCTGTATGGACTGGTTCAGCGACACGCCTGTGCTGAGAGAATATGTAGACATCATCTGTGTATCAAGTATGTATGCCAGCGGCAACACGGCGAACAGGGCTATTGTTATTGCAAGTATTGCGCCGCCCAATCTCCTGGTGAAGTAGAACGTGCGCAGTATCAGCCCTATGGGCAGCAGTATCGTGAGAGATACGGCGGCAACGAATTCCAGCAGTATGCCCTGTATCTCCAGGCTCAGCAGGGTCAACGAAAGCGCAGTTATTATGTAATTCAGCTGCGTCAGCACGGGCTGCGCCAGGGCAGTAAAACCGATTGAAACAACAACTATACTGACCTTCAATCCGGATATCGCAGCTATAGTGCCGTAGAGGGCACTGACTGGCAGCAGCAGCGACATGACGCTGTCGAGAAGCGAGGGATAGCTATGGCCACTGATTTCGACAGGATATATGCCTACGAGATAGTTGTGTGCAAAACATATGGCTTGGTTTGCATTCAGCGGGGCGGGGCAGGTCATGGATATGCCAGAACTGGCAGTTATACTGTTGATTAGGCCTGAGACAAGCCCTCCTGGAAGGAAGGATACGACCAGAATACCTACGATTGCTCCATTTATTAGCGACTGGTACAGCTCTGTCTTGCCTATCTCGGTAAGCTTGCGGTCCTGCAGGGCTATTCCGATGCCCAAAACTATGCCCGATACTGCAATCATTATTGAAACTATGCCTATCGCAATATAGTACCCTGAGAAGACCATCTCTGCACCCTTCAGGAGGACATGTTAGCTACGGTCATGTTTGTAAGCAGATGGCTGGAGGCAGAAGCCAATGTGGTCGATGCAACGCTGAGTATTGCAACAACTATTGCACCTATTATTATGTTGATAGATGTCGTATGGAAATTCGCCTTCTTATCCGGCGGCAGCATCTGGCCTATTGCGTAGAATATTCCGGCTATTATGAACAATATGGCGCTGAGAGCCGGGCCTATTTGTGATAGCAGTGCCTTGATATAGCCAATCTCCGATATTATGCCGTTGTTGCCCGCCGCATATGTGGTCCCGCTAGCCAATATCAACAGTACCATTATCGGAATCACTAGGTATCTTATCATGTTCAGAGTTTTGCCAGCTTTATCGAATACCCTCGGCATATCCATATACTCACCTACAAGAATTATACTATAGTATCTAATCATAGAGTTAAATATATATTTAAAGCTTCCTATTATATAGCCTTTGCGCTGCAATGTATCAGGGTATCTTAAAGGCTTTTTCTAGGATATCGATGTCCTTTTTATAGCTTTTTAGGTAAATATTAGATGTAAATAACAATTTCAATGATATATATGAGCAGTTTCGCAGAATTAGGATTGAAAAATGACTTAGTGGCAGCGCTGGAGAAGGCAGGATTTGTTGAACCTACAGAAGTGCAGAGCAAGTGCATACCAGAGGCGGTAAAAGGTAAGGAGCTATTGGTAAAATCGAAGACAGGCACAGGTAAAACCTTGGCTTTTCTTACGCCAATATTAGAAAAGCTTGAAAGAGGCACGCATTCCGTCAGCGCGATAATATTGGCGCCCACCAGGGAACTAGCGCTACAGATAGAGTCTGTAGCGGAGGGCATAGCAAGGCCGTTAGGCTATCGCGTGCTCACTGTATACGGAGGAGTATCGCTTAACCCACAGATAGAAAGCCTAAGACACGGCATAGACATAGTAGTGGGAACGCCCGGAAGGGTGCTGGACCTGATAGAGAGGGGCGACCTTAACCTTCACAGGGTAAAGTTCATGGTCCTCGACGAAGCGGACATAATGCTCGACATGGGATTCATAGACGATTGTGAGAAGATAATAGAGCAGACCCCTGAAGAGAAGCAGATGATGATGTTCTCCGCAACCATACCAATAAAGATCAAGAGCATAGCTTCCACGTATATGCACAACGTCACATACGTTGACATGAACACCGACGAAACTTCGATAGTAGAAAATATAGAGCACAACTATGCAATCTCCAGCAGTTCATACAAGTTCTCTACGATACTTGCATACCTTTCTAAGTACAAGCCCAAGAAGGCAATCGTGTTCACCAATACGCAGAGGTCAGCAAGCATGCTCAACCATATACTGCATAGCCAATCGATAAATTCCGCGGTGCTGCATGGAGGTATGACGCAGCAGAAGAGGAGGATTGCGATAGACAGGTTCAGGGCCTCGCCAGAAGGCATGCTCATAGCTACAAACGTGGCAGCGAGGGGCATAGACATAATGGATGTGGGAGACATAATCAACTTCGATGCCCCTGAGGACCCGATAGTGTACATACACAGGGTAGGAAGGACCGCGAGGATGCAAAATTCAGGCAGGGCATTCACCATCTTTGGCTACGACCAGAGGGATTTGATATATGATATAGAGGAGTTCTGCAGGATAAAATTCAGGAAGGTCGACCTTGACATAGAAAAGTTCAAGGGGGTAGACTTCGGGAGGGAGATATCTAAGTTCAGGGAGAGCTACGAGTATAAAAGCCTCGGAGGCAGGAACTTCGGCAGGGACAGGGATAGAGGCAGCAGCAATTATAGAGGCCCGAGGAGAGACAACAGGTCGCGGGGAGGTTTTCGCAGAGGGCCAAATAGGCGCCCCGGAGGAGAGAGGCAGCAGCAATGATATGCCAATACTGCAGTTTGCATCTTTCCGCTCATTTTTTATAGCTGTATTGTTATATTAGCAATATGGCCGAGAAGAAAACGCTGTCCAACCACGTAATAATTTGCGGTTATGGTAGGGTAGGCGAGAAGATAGTAGATGTGCTTTCAGAGAACAACATAGGCTTCATAATAATAGAGATTAATGCGGAGAAGGCTGCATCGCTCAGGGAGAGGGGCTATAATGTGCTGCAGGGAGATGCAACTATGCTCAGTGTGCTCAAGGCGGCTTCGATAGTAACGGCGAAGGCAATAGCCATAGTGATGGACGACGACGCAAAGAACCTTTTCACGATACTCACAGCCAGGGACATAAACAAGAACATATTCATAGCCACGCGTGCTAATGACGCCTTCCTGAGGGAAAAGTTAATAGAGGCGGGCGCGGATTTCGTCGTGATGCCACAGAAGAGCGCAAGCCACGAGATACTCAAGGAGCTTGGACTAGGGTAAGACCAGTAGATTTCATGGAATCCAGAGCGCAGGTCATTGAGAAGGAGGAATCCGAATTCGCAAAGCGTACCATACCCATAGTGCTCATATTTGCGATAACCTACTTAGTATGGTCGGTATATGTGCTGCGCGGTATAACCGGAAGCATATATACAAGCCTCTATTATACAGTGTCGACGCTGATGGATGCTGCCGGGTTTGTACCGCAGCTGGGCTATGTTGCCATAAGCAGCTCCTCTTTCTACCCATTCTTCTTAGTGCTCTTCCTGGATGGCATAGCCAAAATAATTATAGTGGGCTTCCTAGTAGCGTCGCTGATACAGCTGATATCCAGTATAGACATTAGGTCCAGGGTCAAATCATACAGGATAAAGAGGCTCAAGAACCACATCATAGTGTGCGGCTATACAAACTTCTCGGATAGGCTGATGCTGGACCTGAAAGCCAAGGGCACGGAATTTGTAGTAATAGAGAAAAATCCTGTCAAGGTGGATATGCTGCAGGACCTCAATTATACAGTATTGGATGGCGACTTTACCAAGGAGGGCTATCTGTCCATGGCTTCAATAAAGACGGCGAAGGCAATAGTATTTGATACCGATAGCGACTTCGAGAACTTACTGGGCATCATCGCTGCAAAAAGAGTGAACAAGAACCTAAAGGCAATTGCAAAGGTAGTGCACGAAGACTCAGTCACGAAAATGATGCACGGGGGCGCGGATGTATGCATATTGCCAGAGGCGCTATCCGGCATAGAGATAGGTGAGCGTTTGGTTGAGGCGGTGAGAAAATGATGCAGATGAAGAACAGGACGCTGTACATATTCATATTACTGATAGTGATGTTCTTCGCCATATCATTCTTTTCTGCGCTCATTTCTGGAGTGAGCATCTTCAGGGCATTGATATGGAGCGTGTTGGATATGCTCGATGTCACGTACCCCAACATAATACCATATTCGCTAGGTGTATCGAATCTATTCATACTCGTGGGGGATGTAGCTGGGGCCTTGGCATTCGCCCTGATGGCAGTAGCCCTTGCAGGATGGTTCTTCGATTTCATACATCACGTCAATATCAAGGAGAAACGGACGATATCCAGAATAAAGAATATGAGGAAGCATACGATAATCGCTCCGTTCAATAAGTTTGCTGAAGCGCTGATAGGAGACATGGACGCCGCTGGGAAACCATATGTTATACTTACAGATGACGAGCGGGACGCCAGATACCTCTATGAACGGTCGAAGCTCGTGCTTGTGGGCACTATAGGATCGGTGGAGCTACTAAAAGCCGCTGGCATAGACAATGCAGGTACTGTAATACTCTGCAGCGACGATGACACAAGGAATTCACTAATTGCGGTTACTGTAAAGTCGTTAAATAGCAGAGTCCATGTAATAACCAGGGCGGAGAAGGAAGAGGATCTTCCTAAGTTGATAAGATCAGGCGCACACAGAGTGGTGTTGCCTGAGATAGCTGCAGGTGTAGAAATAGGGGAAAAGCTTAAGAGTGTAGTCAGGAGCGGCTAGCTGCAGTGTTGAATACAGCCATGCAAATATCGATGACTTCACTTTTTATCTGCCACGCTAGGCATCTTTTTGGCCTTTTTCAGACCATGGTCACTGTGGTGTATCTTGGTGGCGGTAGACGGTTCAGAATGGAGTTAGTCAAGCCATCTTGCCTAAACATATGCCTTTCTCTTTGCAGCAGCTTGATTGTATAGGTCGTGCCTCGTGCTTCAATGGCTGTCTCTCGCGCTTTTAATATCTTTCAAGTGTTATCCATTTTAGTTGCCGTGCACATTACTTGCTATCGCCGGAGGCGTCTTCGGAGTCTTTTTTCTCGTTCTCTTCTTTTTGCTGCTGCTTCTTTTCAGCGTTCTTCTCTTCATCTTTCTCCTTTTCTTCCTTGGCCTTTTGTTCTTCTTCTTTCTTCTCCTCCTCCTTTTCCTTTTCTTCCTTTTCCTGCTTTGCCTTCTTCTCTTCTTCTTCTTTATTTTGCCGCTCCTCAGCTTCCCTATTCGAAATATGCTGCTCAAAATTGTTAATCTCCCTTGCTCTCTGTCTATTGTTTTTATTTAAGGTTTTTGGCTGCTGTTGCTGTTGCTGTTGCTGCTGTTTCTGTTGTTGTTGTTGCTGTTGTTGTTGTTGCTGTTGTTGCTGTTGTTTCTGTTGTTGTTGCTGTTGTTGCTGTTGTTTCTGTTGTTGTTGCTGTTGCTGCTGCTGTTGCTGCTGTTGCTGTTGCTGTTGCTGCTGCTGTTGCTGCTGTTGCTGTTGCTGCTGCTGTTGCTGTTGCTGCTGTTGCTGTTGTTGTTGTTGCTGTTGTTTCTGTTGTTGTTGCCCTGATTCTTCCTGGCCTGCTCCAGCTTTCTTCTCCTCTTCTACTTTCTTATTCTGTTCATTGAGCCTATTCTCCCGTTCCTGCCTTGCCTTCTCTGCAGATATGAAGTCATTGGTCTTCTTTACGTGGCGATTCACTGACCGGATCTTGTCACCAGTAAATCCAAGCGAGAAAGAAGCCCATACTGCGCCTGCTCCTCCCCCCTTAATCCTTTCTGTCTTACTCTCAACTTCATTCCTCAGCTCTTCCTTCTTCCTGTTAAGATCGGTCATGTGACGGTTAAGCCTTTCTTCACGTTTCGATCTAGTACCTGAGGGATTGTTATTGCCGCCCACACTGGTGCTAGTTGTACCAGCACCACCACCGCCTGCACCGGATTTTGTCTGCCTTCCACCAGCAGCCCCAGGCTCGGCAAGTGTTGACCGCGGTGAATTGCCTGTTTTCCAAGCATTGCGCTGCCTCCACGCATTACGGAGCGTAGGCCCAGTGAACATAGCAGCGGCGTATGCCGTGGCTGCGGTTACACCGTACTTGTCCCCTATCTGCTTCATGCGCTTTACCTGCCTCTCTGCCTCGGCCTGCTTCTTTTCTTCAGACATCCCAATATACTTGTTCAAATGCTTCCTGTTAGAAAATCCGCCTGCAAGATTGTCTGCTACACGCTGGCCTACGCCCTGAGATACAACCTTGCCGGTTTTGTCATATTCTTTTCCGTGCATGAATTTGTCCTCAGATTCCTTGCGCAATTCTTCTTTCAGCCCTTTCGGCGCGTTTGTACCTCCTTTATTTCCGCCTTTTCCCGCTTCACCGTATAGTATCTCTCTCTTCTCCTGGCGGTATTGCCTGCGGCCAACAGCAAGCCTGTGCCGCTTCAGTTCCTGGTTCTCCTGCCTGCGCGTGTATATCTCTTTGATCTTATCGTGTTTCATTGCCTTTATCTCCCTGCGCTCGTTCTTCGATGCTGGACGAAGCTTGACGCCACCTTTGCCGTATAATGTGGGGAAATTCTTGTGCAAATCGTCCTTGTTAAGGCGGACTGCACCCCTGTAGCGCACGGCGGAAGCAACGCCTATTGCGCCGCCTATGACTGCACCCGCAGTAGCTGCGCCAGGTATCCATATGCGCTTGCCCTTCCTGCCTATGTAGAGCATGCCTTTCGCATAGCCAAGCCTTCCAGGTCTTTCATACTTGGCTTGACTAAATTTGCCGGTTTTGCTTCTTAGGTCTTTGGCGATGTTTTCATGCGCACTGATCCTGCCGCTTAATGATGTGATTTTCTTATTGGCTGTGGTGATCCTTTTCTGGTTGACTCGCCCTGCAACAGCCCTTATGCGTGGAAACTTTGTAGCGAAGCGGCCCATCTTTTCGCTGCCGCTACCGCCACCTTTACCTTTTCCAGTATCTATAACAGAATTCGGGCTCCGCATTGACCCAGGATTGCGTACCCTGCCTAACATCTTTTCCCTGACCTTGCCGCGCATGGCCAACGCGCCGCCGAGAGCACCAAACTTCGTAGCACCTTTGACCACAGCGCCACCGCCTTTCCTATTTACCTTTGCAGCTGCACCCTTCTTCTTCTGCTTTGCTGCCCGCTGCTGCAGGCGCTGGGCGCCTTTGGCACCGCCTGCGCCGTACTTCCTGCCCTTCAACCCTTTCGCCCTTCCTGCGCCCATTCCAGAGGTGAACCCCATTATGGCTCCAAAGCCAAGCAGATTGAATATGTCTGTGCCCCTGGTCAGGCCAGCAGCAGCAGCTATGAGTATTATTATTATAAGTATCGGTATGAGCACGAATATTGCATTGAAGCTCATCAACACGGGTATTATGGCCAGCATTCCCATCATGGTAATAAACGCTTTTCAGATATATATAACTGTTCACTTGCTCCTACGCTTGTACGACAGCGCTATTATCAGCAGCATTATTGCGAATGTAAGGGGCAGCTCTATGCTTCCGAAGTCAAGGGCATAGCTGCCTATAGGGAAAGAAGAGGATGTCTCATTTGGCGCGTAAGTATACGTGTACTCTGGATATGCATTATAGCTTGAGGCCGGCTGTGAGTATTGAGCGGAGATACCAAGGGGGGTCTGATGGTATATGTTGGGCTGCGGCAGGGGTGTGCCGTAATACGAAGCTATGACTTTGCCTGTGCCAGTACCGCATACCGGGAATTTGAGGCTGAAGCCGCCAGATGAATTTGTAGTGGTTGTACCTACATACCCGAGCTGCGAAGTAAGAGTGCCTGTCCCGTTTAGGAACTGCGGCAGGCAGTATTCGGTGTTTCCGCTCGCCGTTGTGCCTGTCTCAGGCAGTCCGGAATCACCATATATATTGCAGTTGTAATGGGTTACATTCAAAAGGCTCTTAGGCTCTGGAGAGCATTCTCCGGAGCTGTTGTATTGCGTATGAAAAGATGGATATGTTAGGAAAGAATTGCCATCTGGTGCTGGAGCGGTCTGCGAAGCGTTTGCCGGATCTGCCAGGATGCATATGGAATTAGGGCTGAATGCACACATCTGTTGGTACTCGGCGTATGCAGATGCGGATTGCGATGAGTACGATGCATTGTAGAAGTTTATGTTGGTATCATAGTATATGTATATCTTTGAGCCTGATGGCAGGGGTGCAGGCAGGTATGAGAATATTGAGGGGTAATAACCCGCTACGCCCGTTACGTTTATGGTTGTTTCGTTGGCGTTGATCGGACTAACCACTGTCTTGGGGTCCAGTGTTATCGAGGTTATATTGGCTATATCGGCATCCAGCGGCATGTATATTGTGTTGTTGAACTGGTCAACGAACGTATATACCAGGCGGTTGTATCCGAGCGAGCTGCTATCGCCCTGCAGGCTGAGAAGCAACGCGTCCTCTATCGATTCCCTGTGGTATATCTGGTAAAGTTGTACGAATGTAGAGTCAGATCCATCCACTGTCGAGTTTGAGTAAGCTATCAGGCTACTGTACGGGAATGCATCGTATTGATTATAGTATGCACTACCCGAACTGACCCCGGTCTGAAGGGCGCTAGAAGGCAGGGGTATGGATTCCTCAGTATAGTAAGCAGGATAGATCTGCCCTCCGGATTGCTGCAAGTACTCATCGACTTCGTAGTTAAGCATGTGTGTCTGGTTCACTACAAGCGGTACGGGCATCTGATAATCAGACTGGGGGGATACGCTCTGGTTCACATATACTTCGCCGAATATCCGGTTAGTGAATATCTTGAAGTTAAGGTATGGGGGCAGTATTGCATTGGCATCCGATATGTTGGGTATGTAGTACTTATTGGCTTGTGATATGTATTTCACGTATGTGGGGCCACCTTCGACTGTCTCGTTTATGCTGCTCGGAAGCACATCGGCCCGCGCATACCCGTACGTAATGTTCGTCTGCACAGATGTCGCATTGCCGTTTATATCCTGTATGCCTGGATAAGTGTAGGGCGAGCAACTGCCTCCATTTATGGGTACGCCGGGTGCTGGGTCCGGGCCCCATGTCTGCACCATCGTATAGGATTCGTTGAACGGTATTATGAAATAGCCACCTATGGTGCTCTTCAGGAATGTCTGCGGCACTGTCAGCGCGCTAGTCGCAGCGGGGGAAGAGCCTATTGTCGTGCTAACTATCTCGTTTGCAAGCAATGAGTTGCCCTGCAAAGCATTGCCGCTGCTGCTTGAGGTGCTCGAAGAACCGGTGCTGTTTGCAGACGGGAATGCGGAGCCAACTATATTTGACAGCACGATGTACTTTGATGGAGAACCCAGATTCTCTGCATACTTGAATGAGCTTGGTACGCCAAGTAACGGGCCGTTCATTGCTTTGAGCGTATTCCCTACGGCACTATCGTGCGGTGCGTCGATGCATGGATTGGCAGTTGCTTGAGTGGTATTGAGATAGCAGCTGAAGCTCATATTGGCTAGAAGCGACGGGCTTGTATAGTTGCTTATATCCATATCAAGGGTGAGAAATTCCGTATATACTCCATCTAGGTTGGTGCAGTAGTATACATTAGCGGGGCAGCCATTGAACCCGCCGACATGTGCAAGCAGATAGCCAGTATTATTGAAATTGGACGAGAAGTAGATGCTGGTCATGTATGGCGCCTGTGTATCGGCAGGCACATTTATTGCAGGCCCCACGGGCAGGTAGCCATTGCTCTTCGAGCCTATTGTTTCCGGCGTATAGGTGCAATTCGCAATGCAGTATGATATATAGCCATTGGTGCCCAGCGATATGTTTGCTGACAAGGGCCATCCGTATGGCGGATATGCTGTGCTGGTATAGCCTGTGGAGGTAGCAATTACATTGGGATTCAGTGGCAGCACATCCGGTACGTGGGACGGGTCTATCGGTACTTCGGTATCGTTTGCTGTGAACGCCCTAAGCATGATTATGGTCGATGTATTGCCATTGATGCTGAAAGTCCAATTGTCAAGCACGTACAGCACGCCGTCAGATTCCGAAATCGCCATCGGATGCTGGTTGAACGTGCTGTCTATGACATTGCTGCCGGCCACGCTTGCCTGCTGCTTGTAGAAGTTGGCTACCCTCTGGCTATGGTACGGCCCGCCGTCCACAAGATACTTTGTTATGTTGAGCACGTAAGTGCTGTTCTCATATGCGAGGCTCATGTTGCCTAGGAAGGTGAAATTGAGAGAACGGAATATAGTGATGTTGCCCTCATTCGGGCTCGCCAGATAGAGGTACTGCCCTCCTGGTGATACTGCGAACTCGTTCGATATCATCTGCTGGAAGTTGTTCAGCATTGTCTCGTTGGCAGTTCCGTTGGATAGAAGGTACCCCATTACAAGATGGCCGTTGTTTAGGTCTTTACCTTCTAGAAATACGTCGTTGGCATAGTCAGATGTTATAGCACTTGGTGTGAAGCTGAAGGTTCCCTGGCTATTGGCTTTGCCAAATAATCCAAAGAACCCGCCGGTTATGCCAAACAGGCCGCCATTAACCGTAGATAGGCTGGTCTCACCTATGATGTATAAGTTGGCGGATTGCTCAGTAAGCGTATTGTTCCAGTATGTCTTCCATTCGCTAATCCAGTTCTGCTTTGCACTCTGCACGTTTGTGGCACTGTTATATGGTATTGTCTGGTACGTGTTAGTAATGTCAGTACTGAACGGTACGCTGTCAGGCTGCAGATTAGATATATTGTATTCGCCCTGCGGTACAAATCTTAATATATAGAGGTTTGATTTGGTGTTGGTGCTGGCGCAGAACCAACCGCTGCAGCTATCGCTGTAGTTTATTATGAATATGTAGTCGTTCGGGGAAGCGGATATGAAACCCGGGTTGCCTATGGTCTTCTCCACATATCCGCCGAGATTGCTGAATGAACCGAGAAGCGAGCTGACATAGCCGCCTAGATTAGCTACCTGTGTGGAATTCAATGTGTTCAGGAAGTGCGTAGTGGGCTGACCGGATAGGCCACTGGCCTGTGGATTGCTTATCGCAGTCACGTTTAACGGATATTCGCCGAACTTGCCATTCACGGTGGCAAAAAAGGCCGAGCCTGTAGACGTCGGGAATGGCTCAAGGTACTTGTTCGGATTTAGGTAGTTGTGCGGGCTGTACATGTCATACGACAGGTTCAGGTAGCCGACCTTGTTGTTAAGGTTGCTGAATGTTGTAGGCATGGTTATGTTGTACAGCAAATATGGCAGTATTGTTGTATTAGTATAGCCAATAGCCTTGAAGGCAGAGCCCATGTAATAGTTCTCTGAGCAGCCCAAGCCCAAGATGTCGCACCCTGATTGAACCCAGTATGATACCCAGTAGTTATTCCCTGCAGCCCCGCTAGACACGTTTATATACAGGTTGTTGCCTGGGTATGTGTTGCCGTTGTAGTAAACAGTAGCTGAGTCACTAGAGACTAGAGCGTAATCGTGGCCGTTCGCGCACTGCACCGTCGTACCTGAAGGCTGAGTATAAAATATACCATCATTGCTGTTGTTGGTATCGCTCCAGAGCTGGTATGCGCACGAATACCTGCTGCTAGTACATAAAAATCCAAAATATGAAGTGCATACTGTTTGCGAAGTGTGGGTGTTTGTCGATTGCGTGTATGGAGAGCTTGTCTGGCCGTTATTGAGGACATAGTTCTTCGAGTTCGTGTTGCCTATCTGCTGCGGTATGATTATCCTCGAAGTGTTGAGGTAGTTTACGAACGTATTTATAGTATAGTTGTAATAGTACCTGCATGTCTGCCCGTTATTGTACGTTTGGAAGTATCTGTCGTATATGTGCTGCTCATTCTGTAGAGCGCCGAGATTGCTGTTGGAGGAATTCAGGTCCGCATATTCGCTGTGCCATGTCCATAGGCCCTGCTGCGTCACTGCCGGCGTTGTCGAGAATATATATGATTGCGTATCGTAGTTTGAAGATATGTTGTAGTGCGTTGCACCCTGGAGGCTGGATTCGCCCGAATATCCCAAGTCCTGCACCTTGCCTCTTGCAACGCCGCTCAGCTGCAGCAAGTCGCTGGAAGTAGCATAATTGTTTATGTTCCAATTAGTGTTCACGGTGAGCGTGGCAGTGGTGGACAGGCTGCTTGCACCAGCCAGGCACCTATCCCCACCTATGAAAGATGCATTATCTGAGGTGAAGTACTCGTATGTATCATATATTACCGCTCCATTGCTCAATGCTTTTGACGTGTCTGGCGCCATTGGGCAGGTGAGCATCCAGCCCGAATTGCCTGAGTTGTATTGCAATACGGACGATATCACTGGAGTCGCGCTTGCGCTGCCCTGCTGCGTAACGAAGCTACCGGTTCCTGCGCTAGGATAGCTCGTGATTATGGATTCGTAGGTATTGAAGGTGCATGAGCCGCTCGATAGAGTACCTGTGCATTCGTTCGGCAAAATCCTGGAATTGACGTACACGGTTGCGCTTGCCTGGGCGATATCGCCGTTCGCGTCCTTAACGCTGAGTGTTACTGTATAGGTACCACCGACATAGAAAGTGAAAGCGTTTCCCTGCTCTAGATAATCGCCGGTGCTCTGTGTTACTGTCTGGCCGTTGAGCTGGACAGTATATCCTTCATATGTATATGCAGGCGAGCCATATGGATAGCCCCCGGTTGTGTAATTGGTAAAACTCACATAGCCGCTTATAGGGCCGGCCTGTACATTGGTCGGGCTAGCGGAAAGCGAGACTGTTAAGTTCTGGACCTCCGCGACGTAGTAGGCGTTACAAGGGCCCCCATTGTTTTGGGCATTCTCGCAGTATGATACGTAGTAATAGCCAGGCGATCCGGCAAGAGTAAAGAGGTTATTCAAGGGCAGAACGGGCGCATTGTCTGGATTATCGCTAGTTGCGTTTATTATTGATACGGTATTGTGGTATATGAGCGTGAAATAGTATTCCGAAGAGCTACCTACACCACCACCGCCACCACCGCCAGAAGGTGTAGAGACAAACGACAGTGATGGGTCCGGGCAGGTATAAGTATTGCCCACTGTATTTGCATTCCAGAGGGTTTGGCTGCAGGCGCTCCCAAAGTTGGTAGGGTCGTAGTTTACCATGCACTGGCCGGTATTGTTAATATATAGGAAGCCAGATGAGCCAGAGTAAGCCCCGTTGAAATTGCAGACGCTGGTAGCAGATAATTCAGGAAGGCTGTGCAACGGGCTTGAGGCATCCCCATGAGAGGCTGCTGCAGCACTGTTACCTGAGAGTGATAGAAATAGCACTCCGAACATGATTGCATATGCATAGCCAATGTGCCCTTTCATCTAAACCCTTCGGTGCGGCCGCCTTCTTGCCCTGCTATTAATATGCCCTTATATATATTTTAAGCTTTCTCATTCATATATATTGGTGCATAGAATGGACTTGGACAGGGACTTGCACTGGATAGGCCATGCGAGCTTCTATATTGATGCCGGAGGGAAAAGAGTGTTCATAGACCCATTCGACATAAGAACGGAAATAAAAGGCAAAGCAGACCTGATACTGATAACGCACGGCCATTTCGACCATTGCAGCAGGGAGGATATAGACAAGATAATATCGCCAGGCACTGAAATAATAACGGCTCCGGGTTGCCTAGACAATGCACCGTATAAGCATATCACGATCGCAAGGCCGGGGTTCAGCAAATCTATGGGCAACATAGTTATAGAAGCCATACCTGCATATAACAATAAGGATGACAGGCTAGGATTCCACCCGAGGGCGAATGATTGGGTAGGGTATATACTCACAGTTGACGGAAAGAAGCTCTATCACGCTGGCGATACCGACTACATAGAGGAGATGAATAATCTCAAAGGCATATACGCTGCGCTGCTGCCGATCGGAGGCAAGTATACTATGGACGTCAATGAGGCAGCACTCGCCGCCAAGGCCATAGGTGCAGAGATAACCATACCGATGCATTACAAGCATCTTCTTGGAGTAGAGGGCTCTGCGGCTGCGGAGAAGAAGTTCGCCGCTGATGTTAGGGGCGTGAAAGTGATGAAGGAGGTCCAGGAGGCGGATTACTCGCCATTCTGATGCATTCCTGGTTTATCAATAGAGATGCGTTCAAGTTCTTTCCTTATATACTCTGCACTTTCAAGGATGCTGCTAGGCTGAAGCTGGAAAGGCCTGCTCTCGGCATTTGGCATGCCGCTGAGCAACCTGCCTATTTCATTCTTATCAAGGCCAAGGGCTTTCCTGGAGCCCATTATTGCATTCTTGAGCCTCTTCTTCTTGTGAACCATTATCTGCGCTATGATGCGCATCGTTTCCCTATCGGCTCTTGAATCCTTTATCCTTATGTGTACCACCTTTGACGCGACTTTCGGGACCGGCCTGAAATATGAGGCAGGCACTTTTGCTATCTCCTCTACCGAGAAGAATAGGGAGCAGAAAACACTGAGATTGGTGTACCTGCTGGTATTCGGGAGGGCACGCATGTGGTCGACGAACTCTTCCTGAAGGCACAGAACAGCCTCCATCCTGTTATCTATTATCCAGGAAAGCACCTTGCTCGAGAGATGGTAAGGCACGTTTGAGACGAGCATGTCATACCCCCCAAAGCTCGAGCTATCTAGTTTGAAGAAGTCGCTGTTTACCAGCTTCAGCTTATTGCAGTGCAAGCTTTCATTCAAGTATGTGAAAAGCCGCCTATCGATCTCGATAGCCAAGATCCTTGATGCGGTCTTGCATAGCTCGGCAGTGAGGGCGCCCGCACCTGGTCCTAGTTCTATCACATTGCGCCCGCGTGCGAGCTCTGATTCAATTACTGCGGTGGGTTTGTCTATAAGAAAATTCTGGCCCATCGATTTCTTATATCTGAAGTTATTCAGGTACATATGAAACACTTCTTTGCTTTATAATATATGAATTCAGCGCTGTATTCTTAAAGAACATACCCTATTCATGCGCCAAAGCTATTTATTATTGCGTTGCAAACTATATAGTATGACAGAAAGAATGCAGAAAAAGCCGGATTACAGGGCATTGGTATATGGTGTGGTGATAGGCTTGGCAGCCGGCGCATTGATAATGTATGCATTGTTTAGTGTGCATCCAGTACATATCGCAAGAGGAACTACGGATAACCTGACAAGCGTCAATATAATATATTATAACAACTTTACCCAGCATATATACTCGGGCGGATCGCTGACCGGATTCACAATGCCTATCGGGTCAACGTATACTTACAATTTCACAATAGACTATTATAATTATACCTATAGTGAGACGGTATATAGCATAGGCGTGGTAGACAGCGCCTTCAAGATTTATAGCGTAAGACCCAGCTTGCCAATCACCATATCGCCTCGCGGCAGGGCGAACATATCTTTATTACTGCTATCGCCCAATTACTCTTATTACGGCCCTTTGAATATAACGATTGTCTATAGAAAGAGCCTAAATGGCTCGTAATAATAGATCTTAACGACCTGTGATGATATGCCGAAGCCACAGCGGTTAGATACCTAATTCTGCTCTCTGTATACTTTCAATAAGTCATCGTTCACGCATAATAGCCTGTGGCTTTCATTTGTCTTTATTTGGCTTTTCAAGAAGAAAAGTTGTAGTCAGAGAGGAATACATTCAATAGATGGGCCGTTATCGAAGTAGTATATGCTGGACTGATTGTGCTGTAGTAGCCGCTGCCAAGCGAATATATTGTGTAATTGGAGTAGATTGCAATTGAAGCTGTGCTACTAAGGTTTGCGTAGGCGCCATTAGGATATATGAAGTTGACCTTTTTGTTACAGATATTGGCTCCATTTTCACTAGTTTTATTTATTATAGAGGTAACTTGAGTCACGTTCGCATTACCTGCAGCAGTAGAAGATGCATTGAAGTCCACCTCTCCTGTTGTTATGTTGTACTCGAATGAAAAAGTTGAATTTGAGCAAAACGTTTCGAATGAGTCTGCAGCTGCCGAGCTATTCGAATATTTGTCAATTTCGACAGTAATGAACGCAGGATAAGGAACAGCAGGAAGGTCGAGGTTAATATATTTAAGACTGAATAGATACTGGCTTTGATTCAGGTTGCTATAGTTCTTTAAAGAGTAGAGCATATGGTATGCCTCTGTAATGCCGACATCGTTCTCAGAGTATGGAAGTGGTGGAGGATAGCCAAATGCAGCATACATTTTGGCGTCCATACCATATAATCCATTTGTTGCATTAGTCAATAGTGGGGCAATTTGAATAAAATCTAGCTTTTGATGAGATAGTATGGTAGTAGGGGGCGGTACAACTGGAGTAGTTGGCTTGTATGATAGAGAGTAGTAATATATGATGGAGGCGATAATCACAACGGCTATTATAGCTATGGCTATGTGCTTCATGTTGCCGCTGGACTGTGGATGACCTGATTCCATATTTTGTATGTGCCCTGGTTCCATGCCTGGATTTGTACTAATACTCTCGGCAGCGATATTTTCTTCTGGAGCAGGAGCATTTTGATTCATATTATCTTGATCTGCCATATTTATCACATTCTATGATTTATACAACCCTGCAAATTTTATTAACACTGCAGTCATGATATGCATGGTTTGCCAGAAACGCAATCAGGAGAAATCCCTGAATGTGTTGATGTGCTTGATGCACCATTGGATGAACCGTTAGATGAACCGTTAGATGAACCGTTAGATGAACCGTTAGATGAACCGTTAGATGAACCGTTGGATCCGCCATTGGATGCACCGTTGGATCCGCCATTGGATGCGCCGTTGGATCCGCCATTGGATGCACCGTTGGATCCGCCGTTGGATGCACCGTTGGATCCGCCGTTGGATGCACCGTTAGATGTGCTTGATGCGCCGTTGGATGTGCTCGATGCACCATTGGATGCACCGTTGGATACGCCGTTGGATACGCCGTTGGATGTGCTTGATGCACCATTAGATGTACTTGATGCACCATTGGATGTGCTTGATGCACCATTGGATGTGCTTGATGCACCATTGGATGTGCTTGATGCACCATTGGATGTGCTTGATGCACCATTGGATGTGCTTGATGCACCATTGGATGTGCTTGATGCACCATTGGATGCACCGTTGGATACGCCGTTGGATGTGCTCGATGCGCCGTTTGTTATTGCCTGGGCAACATAGTTCGCTGTCTCTGTTATCGGGTTGTCAATTGTTATGGTTGCGCTCGAAGATGTGCCTGAATAGCATCCACTGCCGGAGCAGGTCCAGTCATCGAAAACGTAATCCGTAGAAGAGGTATTCGATGCTGGTGTTTCGCTTATAGTTACGCTGCTTCCAGCATTGGCCCATTCGCTTCCAGGCGACACCGTACCATAACCTGACGGGCTCACTGCCATAGTGAGGTAGTATTGAGTAGTGTATGAGGCGCTTATGGTACATGTGGATGTAGCAGTGAATGATGCGCTTGCTGCAGTCTGGCCGCAACCTGCCACTGATGAAATCACATATTGCGTGCCGGTGCTCCCTGATATTGGCGATACATAGGAGTATGTCACTGTAGAACCGTAAGGCACCGTTATGGTTACAGGAAGGCTTGGATAAGGATATGAAGTGCCATCTACAGTGAGCACAGTGCCGGATGTCCCTGACATGGACGATATGTCAAATGTGATATTGACTGGCGCATAATAATTTGCGGTCTCTGTGATAGCGCTATCGGCGGTTATGGATGAGGATTGTGATGTGCCGGTATAGCTGCCAGTGCCAATGCCCGTCCAGTTCTTGAAAACGTTCAATCCTGACGGGGTTTCCGATATAGGCACATTTTGTGATTGGTTGAACCATCCTGAGGATGGAGACACTGTTCCTGCATTTGATGGGCTTACTGCCATCGTTATGTAATACTGCAATGTGTAATGAGGCACTACCGTAGAGTTTGTAGAAGCAACGACGGTATTGTTGGATGAGGTAGAGGGAACACCATTGACTGTTACATTTTTGAATATGAGCCTCGCTGTGGAATTTATCTGCAGCAATTTCGTGAAATTGTATATTACTGTACTGTTTATTGAAACGTTTAGGTATGAAGGCATTGTCGAGTAAGTATATGAAACGCCATCGATCTTTGCAACTGTGGTAGAGGATGGCACATGCGATAATATTGTTGGCAGGGAGAAATAGAATGATACATAAGGTACAAAGCTTATAGTTACAGGGTTGCTGGTAGTATTGGCAAAGTTCGCATATACAGTAACATTCCCGACATGCGTGCTTTCGACTCCTGACGTTGCCACGCCTTTCGAGTTAGACGTTGATGATAATGGATAGACCTTCGCATTTGTTGTATTGACAGTGAAATTCACGGTCGCGCCTTTTAGCGGATAGCCGAGCATCTTTACTGTCGCAAATATGGAATCGTAGGAACCGTCGGCAGGGAACGCGCTCTGATATGGTACTAGGCTCACACTTGTAGTAGTAGATATCAACGGAGCTGCATGCGCATTGAAGCTGCCCGAATAGGTCTGTATCGGAGCGCTCTTGCAGCTGGTTATGTTGAACGGGTTTGAAGTTAGCCCACAGTATGTTGCGTTAAGGTATATATTACCTGCAAAGAACTCGCCCAGCGAGCTTGTCACATTAGGCACAGGTATCGTGCATATTATCGAGCCTCCAGGGAGCACATAATAGGGCTTGCATGCGTATG
>JAKAVJ010000011.1 GCA_021827525.1 Microcaldota archaeon | reverse complement strand
GCCTCTTCCTCCAATGACTTTGCGACCTTGAGCACCTTCAATTCCTTGATGTTCGTATAGTCCTCTATCATGGGCGCGAGCTTTATGAATGCTGCCTCCGCCTCTTCGTCATAGGTTTCTATCTTGGCGCTCTGCAGCGGCCATCTTAGCCTTATGCCTGATTTCTCCCTGCTGCTCAGTATCGCGGTTATCGCCTCTGAAGCGATGTTGAATTCCTTTTCAAGCTCCGGATCTATTAGCTTCTCCCTTGATTTGGGCCATTGCTCCATGAACACGCTTTCGCTGAAGTGGTAGTCGCTGAGGTATATGCTTTCGGCATTGAAAGGCGTTTCCGGGGCAAGCAGCAGGAGGATGTTGTAGAACACGTAGTTTATCGTGTCTATGGTCTGCCTGGCCTCCTTCTTCGAGCCCTCGTTTATCCTCTTCTTAGCCAGCTTCAGGTAGAACCTGCTGAAGTCCTCTATTATGAACTTCGTAAGCCTGTTGTACCCGTAGCTTATGTCGTATTCTTCCATGCCTTTTGTCATGTCCCTGATTATGCTGTTGAGCTTCGATACAACCCATGCATTGTACGGCTCGAGCTTGGACAGGCTTGACGGTGCCTTGACGCTCCTTTTCGAGTAGCCTGATGCAGCAGAGTATTCACCAACGAGGTTCGATACGTTGTGGAGCAGCCTGAGCATTGCCGCCGAATCGCTTATCTCCTGGTCCGAGAATTTCAGGTTCTCGTGCGCCAGATGCGAGAACATGAAGCCTCTAACCGCATCTATGGGGTATTTCTGTATGAGCTCGTGGGCTGATATGTAGTTGCCCTTGCTCTTGTGCATGGCTTCGCCCTTCGAGTCAACCACCCATCCTTGCATGGCTATTATCTTGAATGGAGATTTGTTGTACACAGCAACGCTCGTCTTCATCAGCGTGGCGAACCATCCCCTGAGCTGGTCAGGGCCCTCAGTGATGTAAGCCTTGGGGAACATCGCGTCGAACTCTGCATCGCTAAGGCTGGCGGTATGCGCAACTCCAGAGTCGTACCATACGTCGAACACATCAGGTATCCTGTGCATTGTGCCTCCGCACTTCTGGCATTTGAACACTACTTCGTCTATCTTTGGCCTGTGCATGTCTTCGGCCGTGAATTCCATATCTGGGTATTTCTCATTTATCTCAGCGAATGAGCCAAGAACTTCGCGGTCGCCGCAGGAATCGCATGTCCATATCGGTATCGGTATGCCCCAATACCTCTGGCGGCTCACAACCCAGTCCGGAGCCGAATCGATGCTCTCTATGAACCAGTCCTTGAGCTCCTTCGGGTGCCATTCAACCTTGTCGCACGCCTTCCTTATCCTGCCCTTTATCCTGCCTATGTTTATGAACCACTGGTCAGTGGGCAGGTATACCAGCTTGTTGTGGCACCTCCAGCAGTGCGGATAGTTGTGCCTTATCGTATCCTTTGCAAGCACCATGCCGGATTCCTCGAGATCCTTCTCTATCTCCTTGTTGGCTTGGTGTATGAGCTCTATGCCGGCGTATTTGCCCGCATCGCTGGTGTACTTGCCGTCAATCCCTATGAGCGAAAGCATTGGTATCTTCTCCTTCCTTGCAATCTCATAGTCCTCTGGCCCGTATGCGGGCGCCATGTGGACCAGCCCCGAGCCATCGGTGAGGCTCACCAGTTCATCAGACATGACTACCCTGTGGTATCTCCTCGCTTCCTTCTGCTTGGGCACATGCGCTTCGAGGGGGTTTATGTAGTAAACGCCCGAAAGCTCTGAGCCGTAGAACTCGTCCATGACAGTGAAAGAGAGGCCGTACTGCTTTGCCAGTGCGTCAACCCTGTCCTTTGCGAGTATGATGTTCTTGCCCGATATCTTAGCCCTTATGTACCTAGCCTTGGGGTTTGCTGCTATGGCCATGTTGCCCGGCAGCGTCCACGGAGTAGTGGTCCATATGAGCAGGTAGGTATTATCGTCAAGCGCTATTGTGGGCTTTGACTTCTTCTCATCGACCTTGAAAAGCACGTAGAATGATGGATCCGTATCCTCTTCCTCTTCCACTTCAGGGCCCTTCGCGAGCACTGTGCCGCAGTGCAGGCAGTATGGCATTACCTTCGTGTCCTTGTATACGAGCTTCTTCTCGTATATTTTCTTGAATACCATAAGCGCCTTGTCCATGTAGTTGGGAGTGGCAGGTATGTAGGCATTGTCGAAGTCAAACCATACGCCAAGCCTTACGGCATCGTTTATCTGCGCCCGCTCGAACTCCTTGTATGCAGCGATGCACTTTGATATGAACTCCGCTACACCTATCTTCGCCTCTATGTCCCTCTTCGATGTGAGGCCCAGTTCTTTCTCGACTTTGTTCTCTATAGGCAGGCCGTGGACGTCGAAACCAGCCCTGTCGAAAACGTCGTAGCCGCGCATGCGCTTGTACCTGAGCATCGCGTCCTTCCTCGTGTAGCCGCGTGTGTGGCCCATATGCAGCTCGCCGTTCGCATACGGCGGCCCTTCAAGGAAGAAGAATATCTTTCTGCCCTTGTTTTTCGCATTAACCTTCTCGCGGGTCTTCTCATGCTCCCATTTTGCGAGCACAGACCTTTCGAGCTCGGATAAGTCTATATTTTGCATGTTATCATCACCAAACCATTAGGCGCAGCTGGCAGAAGGTACGGATTAGATGTTTATGTGTTCTTATGAATAAAAACCTTTTGTGCGGTGCACTATCATCCTTTAGCAAGGAATTTCTTGTAGTAGAGTATCGCAGATATTGTCTTGTTGTCTATTATCCTTCCGGACTTGATCATGCTCAGGGCGTTTTTCATGCTGACCTTCTCTATATTTATCACTTCGTCGGGATCCTTGTGGAACCTGCCGTTGCCGTTTGCCAAGCCAATGGCCACGAAGTAGTGGAATATCGTTGATGAGGATCCTGGGGTAGAGTATGACTTGTACATGAATGATAGGCACTTTGGAGCGGAGCCGGTCTCTTCCTGCATCTCCCTTATGGCAGCCTGCCTTGGCGTTTCTCCCTCATCTATGTGGCCGGCTGGCAGCTCGTATATGTATTTGCGCAGTGCAGGCCTGTATTGGCGCTCAATGAGTATTGCATCCTTCTTGGAATCGAAAAATGGAAGGATTACAGATACATCAGGCTCGACCACGCTGATAACTCTCATCTTCTTGCCGTTTATGCTCATATACTCTTTTTTCAGCGATATGAGGTCACGCTTGGCATGCTTGCTTTTCATTTCCACCGCTATGGTTATCTATTGAAAGAAATAAAAAGATGAGCAGCACATTGGCGATATTGCGCATATTGTTGAAAACGTGTATTACTTTACACGAAAATAGCAATATTTAAATACTTTATTACACAAATTAATAATATGGTACGTATCGAAGATCGCACACGGATGAACCCTTGGTGGGTCCTCGGCGAGAAATTTGCGGATTCGGACAAGGACCTTGCAAAGCTAAATTCAGGGGTTTTCAGATTCCAGAGGCGGTCCATTGATTTCAAGCCCGGAGGCATATACATAATTAAAGGGCCGCGCAGGGTAGGAAAGACATTGCTGCTAAAAATGCTTATACTAAACCTGCTCAAAAAAGGAGCAGACAGGCTCAGCATCTTCTACTACTCGCTAGACAGCATAAAAAGCGCAAAAGAGCTGAGCAACATGCTGTATGACTTCTTTGACAATTTAGGGTTAGGCACCAGGTACATAATGCTGGATGAGGTGCAGAACGTGGAAGGCTGGGAGAATGTCATTCAGGCCCTAGCCAATGAGGGTATGCTCAAAAACACCGTTACAGTAGTGACGGGCTCGCTGGCGCATGTTCTCAGGCAAGAGCTAATGCCTGGGCGCGGCACAGAGGGAAATACGTACATAATGCGGACGCTCACGTTCGGCGACTTCTGCAGCAACCTGATTTCAGTTTTTGCTAAAATAAATTATGGCAGTAACAAATTCGATATTAAAGAAGAGATTGGGCATTTGCAAGGCTTTCTAAAACCAGAGACAAGATGGCCTATTGCTGCCCTCGGGGATGATATAGATACTTATGCAGACGGACTCATGCATGCTCTTGGGAAGCGCATAAGCCTCGAGGAAAGCACAGATGAAATATACGCTAGTGTCAATGCCCTAGTGCCGTATGCGGTAGTGCTCAAAAAGCTTTTTAGCGTATACATGCGCACAGGCGGCTATCCGATTAGCATAAACAGCTACTTCCAGGAATTGCCCGGCAAGCCCGCATTCAGCATAGCCCAGCAGGTGTACGAAGAGCTTTACCTGTATGCAAAAAACGATGCTTCAACCATGGCTGGCACGGGCAGGGCAGGAGACCCTTCGTTTGCAGAAGGCGTCCTGCAGGGGGCGCTAAGCGGCATAGGCAAAAGCATATCCTATACCAAGCTTTCTAGGCAAGCGTCGATGAACACAAAAACATTCATAGAATACTCGCGCAGGCTCCGAGAATCTTATGTCTTCTTGACGCTGAATGGATTGGACAAAAAGCTTGAGCCTTTGCGCCTTCAAAAAAGCTATTTCTGCGACTTGATGCTGCACTATTCAGTCGGTTCATATAGGACAGGCGAGGAGCCAAACAGATATGCAGAAAGCATTCTTAATTCTGATAGCGTGGGCATTGCCATTGAGGAAATTGTGGCTTCCCACCTCTCGCAGGCCAAGGAAGACGATCCCATGCGCAGATACGATACATACCTATATTTTCTAAAAGGCGAAAAAGAGTTAGACTTCATATACAGAAGAGACGATGGAAGCTATCTTGGCATAGAAATAAAATACCAGAACTCAGTTTCCGAGAAGAATGACCTATACAGGATTAAGGGCATAGATCACTATCTGATTGTCTCAAAAGACACGCTTGAGAGGGGGGAGCACAGCATCACGGTACCCGCTTACCTGCTGCTCGCCGCTTTGGGCAAGTCAAGCAAAGACCTGTAGCCTAACGCCGGAATGCATGGGGCTGCCGAGATTTGA
>JAKAVJ010000001.1 GCA_021827525.1 Microcaldota archaeon | reverse complement strand
ATTTCCCGCAGGCATACTCGCACATAGCTTTGATAAATACCATTGCTACTATATTTGGCGAAAGGTAAAGCATGATAAACCTTTATAATCCGCAGAATGTCGGGCTGATAAGCGCCCTTGTCATATCTTACTTATTGGGGCTAGTGCACGGCATCACTCCGGACGAGCATACGTGGCCCATAACCTTCTCATACGCCATAGGCAGCTATAGCGTTAAAGGCGGTGCGAAGGCGGGTCTGATATTCTCAAGCGGTTTTACGGTACAGCGCGCAATACTGTCAGAGATAGCCTATCTGGCTCTGGCTGGCATATTCATGACCAGCGTTGCGTTCGGCATTACGTACGTAGCCGTAGGGGCGGCGATGTTCGGCGCAGGCGTATACATAAAGAACAAAAAGATATACCCGCATTGGCACTGGCTAGAAGAAAGGCTGTCGTACATAACAGGCATACACAAGCCCGGCGACAATATACAGAAGAAGGAGATGGAGCACAAGCTCAACCCGGTAATGGAGTCAGGCGAGAACCTGAAGCCTGTACCATTGAAGCTCGCTTTCGCACACGGCCTAATAGCGGGCTTCGGCTTCGGCGCATTCGCGCTCATACTGTATACAGTGATAGCTCCAGTAATGCCGAACATATGGTTCGGCTGGATTCCCGGATTCCTATTCGGGATTGGCACCATGACCATGCAGGTAATCTTCGGGAGCATTTTCGGAGCCTGGCTCACAAAAGTGAAGAAGCTCACTATAAGAGGCATGCAATACCTGGCGAGGTACATAAGCTCCAATGTGCTGTACTATGGCGGCTTAGCATTTGCTGTCGCAGGTGCATTAATACTCGAGTTCCCGCAGATACTGTCGTACGGAGTAATAACACCAATAAAAGTGCATAACCTTCACGACCTCGGTGTTGGTTTCTTCATAGTGATATTCGTGGTAGTGATTATAGGCATAGTGTCATATATTGAGGGAATGAAAAAGGTAGAAAAGTTGGGATATACAAAATCATAGGATTTGCGGGATATGTATGGAAGGGCACAATTTCAATTTTGAAGCGATGGGCGGCATGCGCAATGCTTCATTCAACGAGGACGAGATAATTGGATTCCTTGGTATAAAGGAGCATATGAGCGTACTTGACTTAGGGGCTGGAGACGGCTTTTTCGCCAAGATGTTCGTGAACATAGGCGCAGAAGTCACCGCGGTGGACAGGAACAGCGAGTATTTTGAAGATATGAATGATCTCGGAATAGCCACTAAAAAGGGTGACATATGCACGTTCGATGAAGGTAAATACGATCTGGTGTTCATTGCAAACGTTTTGCACGATCTGGACTGCCATGCAACTTTGCCCAACAACTTGTCAAAGATGGTGAAAAATGAGCTGGCAATACTTGAGTTCAAGGATGATGCACCTTTCGGCCCCCCAGCAGATATAAGGCTGAGTCCTGAAGATGTAGGGGGTATATTCGAGCCGGCAGGATTCAAATTAATAAAGCAGAAGGAGCTCAAATACCATTATATAATGCTATTCAGAAAGTGAATACGCTCAATCAGGCTGGCTTACGGGATCATCTGCTGGGATGTCGGAATCATCTGCCGATGCCTCCGTAGCATTAGGCAATGACGTTTTTCTCCCACCCCTCTTCGTCTGCCTGCCTGTGCGTGCATTTGCAAACTCTATGCCCAGGTCCTCATCAGCCTTGCTATCCATCCACTCCTTTATATACGTAGCGATATTCTTGAAAGGCCTTGTGTACCTGTCAGTAAGCATATAATAGTTGTCCTCATGCTTAAGCAGGCCAACCTGCACTGCATAATCAAGATATCTCTTTGCCGTGGCTATAGGTATGTCCTTGGGCACATCGCGCAGCCTGAGCTGGCCCTTTCTTTTGGTCTCAAGCAACAGCGCTGAGAACCTGTATGCCTCGGTTTCACTGTCAAAGAAAACCTTTGCTATGTCCTTAACATTCGGGCTCTTAAGCTTCTCCTTGAGCGGCGCATCTTCAAACTCCCAGTACTTTATGGACATTGGATCAACAATAGCATTACGCAAGAAATCTATTTATTCTTGATGAATGTCAGCACGTCTCCCTCCTCAAGCACATGGTTGACACCGACCCTCTGGTTCTTGAACTTGACGCTTCTGCCTTCAACGTATGCAGATTTGAGCTCGTCCGCTATGTCAGTGTGCAACTTTTTTGCAGCATCGCCCACTGTTGACCCTCCCTTCAATATGAGCGGCTCCACCTCTGCCTTATCGAGCCTATGCTTCAGGTATACGGTGATTATGCCGAGGTTATCATACATGCCTTCTACGAGCGAATCGGCGTTCCTTCTATCTATCATGCTTACCGGAAATACCTCTATTGCGTACTTTGACCGTATCCTTTCCGCTATGCTTTCATAATCAGGCACCAGGTCTATCTTGTTCAGCGCCACTATGGCCTTTATGTATATAGACCTGCCTGCGAGCAGGCTTATAAGTTCATCCTCACCGACCCTGCTTCTTATCCTCACTATCGAATTTGCCATGCCCAGGCCGAAGAATATAACCTGCAGTTCCCTGTACGTAAGCGTTGATTTGTTTGCTTCTATGCGCAACCCCTGACCCTTCGAGTCGAGCACCTGAACGTCCGGCCTCTCCACATTCACATATATGTTAAGCGCCCTGAATTCGTCCATAAGCTTGTCGAGCTGCGCTGGGTTTGTTGCGTCTATAACGAATACTATGAGGTCAGATATCCTTGCAGCTGATATCACCGACCTTCCTCCACCGACACCAAGGTGTGCATTCTCTATAAGCCCCGGAAGGTCGAAGACCTGTATGTGCGCATGGTTGTGTATGAGCATTCCTGGAACTATCTCTGTGGTGGTGAATGCATAACTTGCCGTCTTAGATTTTACATTCGATATTGCATTGATGAGCGTGCTCTTTCCAGCGCTCGGAAATCCAATCAATGCAACTGTAACATCCCCCGCTTTCTTGACGAAAAAGCCCTTGCCCTTCTTGCCCTTGCTGCCTTCTACAATATCTCTTTTTGTTTTTGCAATCTTTGCGCGCAGTATGCCGAGGTGCTTGTTTGTAGCCTTGTTATACTTGGTATTTGAATACTCTTTCTCCAACTCTTCGAGCTTATTCTTGAGCCCTTCCACCTTCTCCATAAAAACCAGATCCCCGTTTATGGATGTATACGCAGATACATCAAAGTAGAAACACTTTTACTACTCTTATCGATAAAATAGTATATGCTTAAATATATTAACAGTTAACCTTAAAAATGTTACAACAAAGTGTGAATAAAATGGCAGCAAAGAAACGTGCCGCTAAGAAGGCAAAGAAGTCTAGCGGCAAGAAAAAGGGAAAGAGTAAGAAGAGGTAATTGAGGCGGTTGTTACCGTTTCCAATTTTTATTTTTTTCTAATTTTTTATGTTTTTGTTTTGATGCAGACTTAGTGCATCTTTTCTATTTCATGAATTTTGCAAACTTCTTCTTGAAATTCCTGTCGTTCTTCATGCTGTTGAACATCTTCTTCATCTTATTGAAATCTGCTAGGAATTGATGGACATCCCTATCAGTGGTGCCGCTCCCCCTTGCCACCCTCTTTATCCTATTGGGGTTGTGCATCAGTTTCTCGTCAGTCCTCTCTTCCTTGGTCATAGAGCCTATTATGACCTTGTACTTGTTCAGCTTCTCCTCACCTTGGTTCACAAGCTCTTTGGGGACGTCAGCAGCGCCGAGCATTCCAAACACATTCTTCAATGGGCCCATTTTGTTGAGTGCCTTCAGCTGGTTGTAGAACGTCTCGAAGTTCAGGTTTTCCATATCCACATCTTCAGGCTTTATCGCTGCCTCCTTTATCGCCTGATTCACGCTATCTACTAGCGAGAGTATGTCTGGCATGCCTAGCAGCCTTCCTATAAACTTGCCTGGATCGTAGGGCTCAATATTTGCGAGCTTCTCTCCGGTGCCTATGAACATTACCTTGACCTTTGCGGCGTTCGCCGCGCTCAGGGCGCCTCCCCCCTTTCCTGATCCGTCCATCTTCGTTACTATTATGCCTGTGAGCTTTATCGCCTCGTCGAATTTCTCAGCCTGCTGCTTCGCGACGTGCCCTATATCCGCATTTATGACCAGAACTTTCTCATCCGGGCTGAACGCGCGGTTTATAGCCTTCAGTTCATTAACAAGCTCATCGTCTAATGCGCTCCTGCCGCTTGTATCGCATATGACAACCTTCCTGTCTGCATGAATCTTAAGTGCCTCCTTTACTATCTTGGTGGGGTCCTTCTCGCCCTTGATGCCAAAGAACCCGACGTTTGCCTGCTTTGCGAGCGTCTCGAGCTGCTCATATGCAGCGGGCCTTGAAACGTCGCAGCATATCACCGCTGCGCTGAGGCCCCTGTCCTGGTAGAATTTGGCCAGCTTCGCCGCTGTAGTTGTCTTTCCAGAGCCGTACAGGCCTGCAAGCAGTATCCTCTTGGGCTTAAGCTCAGGGCTGTACGTGCTGCCTACAAGCGCTACAAGCCCCTCATAAACGAGGTTCGTTATATAATCGCTTGGCGCCACTCCCTCTGGCGGCTTGCTCTTCAGCGCCTTCTCCTCTATATCATGCGTGAAGTCGAAGACAAGCTGCACGTCTATGTCTGCGCTGAGCAAGGATTTTTGCAGCTCCTTATTGAACTCTTTGATGGTCTTGGCATCTATGATGGTTGCTCTTGTGAGCTTCGCCATCGCTTGCCTGAGACCTTCGCCTAAATCCATCAATATTCACCTTAAATGGCGTAGGGGCCCAATAGATAGGCATTGCTAAGCCATATATACTCTATACCCAATAAAATATTAATACGAGCCTTTATAATAGATTGACGATGCATATGAAGCTGCTGCTGACCCAAGCCAACCTGACATTGATGGGCGGTGCCGAGCGCGTACTGCTCAAGATAGCGCAGCATTACAATGCAAAGATATACACAGCAGAATACGATAAGAAATCAACCTTTCCGGAATTCTCCGAT
>JAKAVJ010000025.1 GCA_021827525.1 Microcaldota archaeon | reverse complement strand
TCTTATGTTTTTATAAGCACCCATGTGCATCACTGATGAGCATAAGCTATAGGTAGTAGTATTAAGAGCGAATAATTTAATATGTTTTGCTTAGTTGCGGAATTTAGCGCTTTCGCGACAGGTATGCGGATGAAATGCCTGATATGAGCGCTGTCAGCAGCAGCACGGTGAATCCCAGAGAGGTGCCGAATGATGACACTGCATTGGTCCCGAAACCGAACAGATATGACCATCCAATGCTAGAGTTAAGGCTTATGCCTGGGTTAAACTTGGTGAATGGGAGACCCAGAGCTGCATCGAGAATGAACAGGATGAAGCCAAGAATGTTAATGCCCGACATTATTTTCATGTATGCACGCTCAGCGCCTCTGAGCCTGCCCATGCTGCCAAGAAGCAGCAATGCATTCAGCAGCAGGAAGAGCAGCAGACCGAACCAGTGCAGAAGGCCGAGGCTGAAAAGCAGTTTGTCGAATAGCAGCAGGTACAGGCCTGCTACGAACTCGATCGCCAATGATACGTACAAAAGTTTCGGAATGCCCATATTGCGCACCGTAATCATTTCTTCCTCAAAAGCAGCGCTGCGATTACCGCTATTATGATTATCACTACCGCAATGGCTATGTAATAGTCTGTGTATGAAGTAGGAGGCGCTGTAGTCTTTGCAGGGGGAGTAGTGGTTGTTGATACTGGAGCAGTTGATGTAGTTGTAGTAGTGGTTGTATTGGTCTCGAACACCCACATGACGGGCTTGACGAACTGCGTGTTGACCATGGCAGTTGAATTCACATGGTTCCATACATCGGCGAATGCGTATTTGCCGCCCTTGTAAGTTGTACCGTTGAACGTGCCTCCGAGGAACGTCCATGTAGTTGTGCTATAATTTGCCGCAACTGTGCTTATCACCGCATAGGGTTTTCCCGATGAGTTTACGAATTCTATGCTTGGAGTTATCTGGTTGTTAACCTCGAATGCATATGCGCCTCCAGGGATGTAGCTGCTCTCATTTGGAGGGCTGGTGACGTTTGAGCTAGTGAACAGCGCCAATGAGAAATTGTATGATGAGACCATGCTCCCGTTTATCAGTGCGTATGTTCCCGGCCTGATTCTTGCGGATAGAAGGTTGCCTATAGAAATATTGCCGCCTACCGATGCGTTTATTAGCTTCGTGGACTTGTTTATCAGATTGAATGAAGGCACGCCGACTGGCGGCACGGTCGTGGTGGTCGTTGAAGAGCTGCTTGACGGAGCCAATACTACCAATGAAAATGTGGTGGTGCTGGTAGATGGGTCATCGCCTGTAGCTTCAAGGGTCACGTTGTACGTGCCTGCCTTTGTCGAGCTTGACGTGGTTATCGTCATCGTGCCAGAATAAGTGGGATCCGCATAGGAGTTGCTGAACGATACGCCTATGCCCTCAGAAGACAGCTGCGAAGCGTCTGCTGCGCTTATGGTTGTGCCCCAAGTGGTGCCGCTTGTGAGCCTTACGGTATATCCTATTGAGGTAGAGCTGCCGGCATGCACGCTTGCCGTGCTCGGATTGATCTGTATCTGCGATGCGCCGATTCCGGAAGCATATGCATAGCCAGAAGATATCGCCATGAATGCAACCATAGCTGCTACCAGGTATAATGGAAAATAGTATGCCTTGTTATTCGAGCGCTTCATATACTCACCCGCATTATAGCGCATGGCACGAATAAAAAGCTTGATTTGGTATGAGTATACTTTAGTATAGCCCAAATCACACGTTATGGGCTTTGAATATGTATACGCGCGCAACGTTGAACAGCGCCATGAATGCGGCTGCGGCAACGAGAAGCACTAGTATTGTATATGCGCTTATTGGATGCACTATTATGCCGTAGTAGGATATCAGTATGCCGAACAGAACGCCTCCGATGGAGGCCGCAACGAGCTTGGAGCTGGGCCTGATGCCGAATGCCCTTGAGCGCGCCCTTATACCGTAGAACAGTATATTGTCGGTCACATTTATCATGAGGAATGCAAATGTCTGGAATGCCGCCAGGCCGAGAATCAGGTATCTTGCGATTGGTATGAATGCGAGCGACACTGCGAGCATCGATATGCCGAGCAGAAGCGAGATGTTAATCAGCGATCCTACGTTCCACACGTCGGGCTTGATGGAATATTTGGTATGGTCTGTAGCGACGCTTATGTTGACTATGTCGTTGGTAAATATCAGCAGTATGAGCTCAAACGGAAGTATTGGCATCGACCTGAGGAGCATGAACGCTATGAATATGAAGAACAGTATCTGTATAACACGGGTTATCTTTGTTATCGTGTAGGTCATCATGCGCTCGAATATCCTCCTGCTTTCCTTTATCATGTCGACTATGACTTCCACACCGCTCTTCTCCAAAACAACCGCTGCGACGCTCTTAGCTACATCCGTAGCGTTCTCCACAGCTATGCCGACTTCAGCCTGCTTCAATGCAGGGGCGTCGTTGACTCCATCTCCTGTCATGCTGACCCTGTAGCCCTTGTCCTGCAGCGCCTTGACTATGGTGAACTTGTCGTCCGGGTATATCTCTGCAAACACCTCGGTCCTGTCTATCATGTCCTTGACCTGGCCCTCAGTCTTGCCCTTCAGCTCATTCACGCTCATTACCTTGCCCTCTATCCCTACCTCTTTTGCTATCTCTTCCGCTATGTTCACGTCGTCGCCGGTGAGCATCTTCACCCTGATGCCCAATGACTTCAGCTCCTTTATCAGCTCCTTGGAGTCCTTCCTGGGCTTGTCATACAGCGCTATTATGCCGATTATCCTGGGCTTGCCCGAAATGTATGTCGAGACTGCTATTGTCCTGAACTTGTTCCTGGAAAATTCTTCGGTCTTGCGGTTCAGTAGCGCCACGGTCTTACCATCCATCTGTATATCTGAAAGGAGCACAGGCACCGCGCCCTTTGATACCGTGAACCTTTTGCCACCGTGTTGCACAGTAGCGCTTGCCTCCTTGGTCTTCGGCTGGAAGGGCACGAACTTCTTCACTTCGTAATCTGATGTCTTTATGCCGAGCTTTGCGGCATAGTCGAGAACAGCATTGTCTATAGGGTCGTTGTCCGCCCTTCTTGAACACAGTGATGCGGCAAGCATCACATCGTTCTCGCTCGCCCCGTTTACTACAAAAACCTCCTTGACCTCAAGCTTGTTCTCCGTTATTGTGCCGGTCTTGTCGAAGCATATCACGTTTACGGTAGAGGCTTCCTCTATAGCCTCGAGCTTCGTCACAAGCACGGACTTTGCCGCAAGCTTCTCTGTACCGGTCGCCATTGTAACGGTGAATGCTGCAGGCAGGGCCACGGGCACTGACGCTATGACCACCACGAGTATGAAAGGCAGGAGCTCTATAGGCGAATACCCAAACAGGTATGTAGCTATTATGAAGAGCAGCGTCACTAGAACCAAGTCCATTATTATAAGGTAGCGCACCACATCGACTATCAGCGTTTGAAGGTGCAGCTTGGGCTTGGCCTCCTGCACAAGCTTGGTTGTCCTGCCGTAATATGTGCTATAGCCGGTGGCAGTGACTACGCACAATCCCTCGCCCCCCGTTATTACCGACCCTGAATAGACCTTGTCGCCTATGCCTTTTTTGGAAGGCATGGTTTCGCCTGTCAGAACAGACTGGTCGGCCCTCAAGCCGTCTGATGTTGCCGCTACCCCATCTGCAGGCACTACGTCACCCATGCGAAGGCGGATTATGTCGCCCGGCACTATGTCCTTTGCGGGCTTTATCGACCATGCTCCAGACCTAAGGACTCGTGCGCTGACGCGCAGCCTGTTCTTGAGCAGCTCTATCGAGTTATCTGCGCTTTTCTCCTCCATAAAGCTGACAAGGCCGTTGAACACCAGCAATGCCAGTATTATATAGAAGTCCTTGAACTCCTTTAGGAAATAAGTAAGTATTATTACTACCTCAAGCATGAAAGGTATGGGCCCGTAGAATTTCCTGGCAAGCAGCACTATCGCGTTTTTCTTTTTCTCTACGATTTCATTGTAGCCGTATCTCTCAAGCCTCTTTGATGCTTCCGCATCAGTAAGCCCCTTCTCTAGCGATGTTCCCTGTTCCCTGATCGCCTTTTTCGCATCGCCTATGCTGCCCTCATTTTTCTCCAATTTCAGCACCGCCCGTCTTAGCATTTTTGTTGTTTATCTTTGTCATTACCTTTGACCATGCCGCATTCCTCTTCAGCAGAGGCCTGAACACACCGCCTATAGGGCGCCTGCGGTTCGCTGAGCCGTCTATTTTTGCGATATCCGCAGCATCAAGTGTAAATTCTATAGAAGCAACATTTTCTTTCATGTGTTCTGTGCTTGACGCCTTTGGTATGGGTATCGCATTGCCTTTTGATACCAGCCAGTTCAATGCTACTTGCGCAGCAGACACTTTATGCTTTTTAGCTATCGATTCCAGCGCTTCGCTTATTTTGGAATCGCCACCTTTTGATATAAGGCCGCGCGCAAGTGGGCTGTACGCTATTATTGCTATGCCGTTCTTACGGCAGTACTCCGGCAGTCCTTCCTTCTCTATGGACCGCACGAACACACTGTATTCTACCTGATTAGATACTATTCTGTGATTCTTCATCACGGCTTGAGCTTCCTGCAGTTCTCCCACGGAGAAATTGCTTACCCCTATGTGCTTTATCTTGCCGTCATCTGCAAGCTTTTCCATTGCTGACATAGTCTCGCTTATGGGAACTGAATGATTAGGCCAATGGAGCTGGTACAGGTCTATGTAGTCCGTGCCGAGCCTCGACAGGCTTGCCTCGCACGAGCGCATGACATCCGAATAATGGAAATTATGCGGCGAAACCTTTGTGGCTATGAACAGCGATTTCCTATCTGCGCCCTCTATGGCTGAGCCGACCAGGCCCTCGGTGCCATACATCTCAGCAGTGTCTATGAAATTGACACCGTTCGATATGGCATATTGCAGCGCTTGCAATTCGGCTTTTGGATCTTTGCCAAGCTTCCATGTGCCGACTCCGATTGCGCTTGTTTTTTCGTTGGTATGGTCGAATTTCACGTATTGCATGATTGATAATCGTTTTATCAATTAATAAGTCTTGCTGCTCCCAGTTTTACACATCGTTATGTTAATGCCGCGGGAAGCGCATTATATATGGCGTA
>JAKAVJ010000009.1 GCA_021827525.1 Microcaldota archaeon | reverse complement strand
TACTTCTTGCCGCGAAATGCGGAGAGCACCGCACCTATGAATACGAGTATGGCCGATATATACAGTGCTATGCTCAGCCCTTCCATGAACGAAGGCGCTATGGAATAAGGCAGGAAACTGTTTGCCGAGACATTCTTCAACGCAGCTGCGCTTATCGTTGAGCTCAAGCTAGACGGCAGCGACGTAAGAAATGCATGTATCGGGTCTATTCCAAGGAAAGCGGAGAAAAGCAATCCTGTAGGAGATACCTGGGACAACTGCGTTGCTACTGCGTTATTCAGCCCGGCAGACACACCTTCATGCAGCAGCGACCCGGGCAGCACAACCGAGAATATGCTTATGGTTATAGTGAAGAAGATTGCCATGCTCAGCGTCTGACCCAAGTTGTTGAGCGTAGTCCTCATGCCGTTAGCGCTTCCCCTGTCGTCTGCAGGTGTTGCATTCATTATTGCCGTAGTGTTCGGCGATGCAAACATTCCCCCACCAATGCCGTTGAGGAACAGTATTAGCTCAAATTCAACCAGGTTGAAATTATACGGTAAGTTTGCAAGCATGAGAAGCGATATGCCTATTATTGCCATGCCAGTGGTGGCAAATATCCTGGCGCCGAACTTATCAGTGAGCCACCCGCTTATAGGTCCGAGTACCACGAAGCCGAGCATGAGCGGTATCATGTATATCCCCGCCCAGAATGGCGTATCGGCTATGGGTATTCCATGCAGCGGAAGGTATATGCCCTGAAGCCATATGACAACCAAAAACATGACTGCACCCCTGCTGAGCGAGGAAAGCAGCCCGCTCACGTTGCCGAAGGCAAAAGGTCTTATTTTGAAAAGCCTGAGCTCAAAGATCGGGCTCTTGGTCCTGCGCTCGAAATGGATGAACAAGCCTATCAACGCAATGCCAATTATTATGCTGCCCAGCACAAACGGGCTCCCCCAACCAGTCGGTTCCGTACCATAAGGCACTATGCTATATGTGAGGCCAAGCGCAATCAGTATCAGCCCCACACCGAGTGTGATGTTGCCCATATAGTCTATTGTAGCCTTGACCAGCCTTGAGGTCTCCTTAAGCTTTACTATGGACCATATGGTTCCTGCCACAGCAAACGGTATGCTCACGATGAATATGTAGTGCCAGTCAAAATTTGCAAGCAGGCCTCCTGCGATAAGCCCTATGAGCGACCCTGCCATGAAAGATACTGAATTGATGCCCAGTGCACGGCCCCTCTCGTTTGTGCCGAAAGCATCGGTTATGAGGGCGGTGCTGTTGACCATAAGGAGGGCCCCTCCCACCGCCTGCACTAAACGGAATACTATCAGCACCAGGGCGCCGGTATTGCCCGTGCCATCCGGAATTAGCGACAGTAGTATTGAGCCTATGGTGAATATGACAAAGCCCATAGTGTACAGTTTTGTCCTGCCCTTCATATCGGATATCCTTCCCAATGTGACTAGTAGCGTGGAAGTGACAATGCTGTAACCCATCAGTATCCAGAGAAGGTATACAAATTCGTCAGGGGCGAAGGGGTTTATCGCAAGCCCGCGGAATATCGCCGGCAAAGATATGAGCACGATCGTCATGTTTATAGACGACATCAGCCCTCCCAGGGTGGTGTTGGTCAACACCGTCCACTTGTACTGCATGGATGCGCCCTCTACTCCGTGAATTAGCATTTCAAGATTTGCAAAATATAAATAATAACCTTTGCAGGCAAATTTTGTATGGTGTGCATTTGAAAAGAGTATTAATTGCGCTCGGCGGCAATGCGTTGCTCCGTACCGATGAAGAACAGACTTACTCCAATCAATATCAGAACATATCTAACGCTGCAAGGCACATAGCCAGGCTGGTCAGCAAAAACAAAAGCCTGAAGCTCATAATAACGCATGGCAACGGACCGCAGGTCGGTGACGAATTCCTGCGCAACCTTTTTGCTTCAAATAAGGTAAAAAGTCTGCCTTTCCACATAATCAATGCAGAGACCCAGGCGTTCATAGGCTCTATGCTCGAGACCGCATTGCTTTACCATCTTGCACAGCTGGGCATAGAACGCGACATATCTGTTGTGATGACACATGCAATCGTCAGCCTCAAGGATGCCGCATTCAGCAGGCCCACAAAACCCATAGGCCCGCTCTATACGAAAAGGCAGCTCAAACAGGAACTTAAGAGAGAGAGATTCAGCTATGTACCATTTGGGAGCCAGTATAGGCGTGTGATTGCTTCACCTGCTCCTATCGGGGTAGTCGAGCATGACCAGATACAGCGCCTTTTCGATTCAGGCACGATAGTTATAGCAGGCGGCGGCGGGGGCATACCCGTATACAAATCCAAGGGCATCAAATACGCCCCTCCCTCTGTCATAGACAAGGATTCCACATCCAGGCTCATAGCCAATTCTATATTTGTCGAGCAGATGGCGATACTGACAGACATAGACTACGTGTATCGCGACTTGAACGATAAATCCACATACATAAGCCGGGCAAGCACGGCTGAATTGGAGAGGATGATGCCCTATTTCGGTGAAGGCACAATGAAACCCAAGGTTAAGGCATGCATAGACTTCATAACGCATGGAGGTACCGCAGCTAATATAGGCAGGCTTGAATTGATAGACGAGGTCATTAGGGGTAGAAGTGGCACCGCTATAACAAAGTAATGCAGTGCCATCAGGCGCAAACCGATATAAAAGTTCCATGCTAAGATGGAATAGTGATGAAATGGTGTTTTCATTATTGTCCGTAGCGGACCTAAGCAGCAAGGAGTTTGTGGGGTTGATAGACGATGCCAAGCGCATGAAATCTGCAATGGCTAGGGGCAGAAGGACTACTGACCTCAAGAACATGGTTGTGGGGATACTCTTCGAGAAGCCATCGACCCGCACAAGGACATCGTTCCAGGCAGCTGCTATAAGGATGGGCGGCGACCCCATATATCTGTCGGCGAGCGAATTACAGCTAAGCAGGGGCGAGCCTGTAAAGGACGTTGCAAGGATGCTCGGCGGCTGGCTGGACATCATAGTCGCAAGGGTATACTCTCAAGATACGCTCGTACAGCTCGCAGAATACTCCAAGCTGCCTGTGATAAATGCGCTGAGCAACATAGAGCATCCTACGCAGATGATATCAGATTTCCTTACCATACTCGAGTCTAAGGGCAGGATAGAAGGGCTTAAGATGGCATACATAGGCGACGGCAACAACGTGGCGAATTCGCTAATGCTTTCGTGTGCATTGACTGGCATGGACCTGAGCATAGCGTCCCCGAACGGCTATAAACCTTCGGGCGAATATGTTAAAAAGGCCAAGCGGCTTTCAGCATCTACCAGGTCGAAGATAGAGATAGTTACTAAACCGGCAGAAGCAGCCAAAGATGCGGACATACTGTATACAGATGTATGGGTCAGCATGGGTGAAGAGAAGGAAGCGGCCAGGCGCCTCCGTGCGTTCAAAGGGTATCAGATAAACAGCTCTCTGCTCAAATATGCCAAGAGTGACGCAATAGTGATGCACTGCCTCCCAGCACATAGGGGGCTCGAGATAACCGACGATGCTATCGAAGGCAAGCAGTCAGTGGCGTGGGTGCAGGGAATCAACAAACTGTACGGTGCGGCAAGCGTCATGAAATTCATAGCCAAGCACAAATGATAATAATATAGGTGCGGGTAAATAAGGAAAAATACAAGGTGCTCAGAATGGAAAAGATCATAGTCACATCGGCTTTGCCATATGCATACTCAGTGCCCCACCTTGGTAATTTTGTCGGCTCAGTGCTTCCTGCGGATGTATTCTACAAATACCTAAAGATGAAAGGCACGGATGCCATATTCATATGCGGCTCCGACCAGCACGGCACGCCCATAGAGCTCGCTGCGATAAAGAAGGGCATAGAGCCCCAGCAACTCGCAGACGAGATGCATAATACGATAAAAGGCCTGTTCGAAAAGATGGAGTGCACCTTCAGCTATTATGGAAAAACCCATACCGAGCAGAATAAGGAGACAGTATATGAACTGTTCAATTCGCTGAAGGATAAAGGCTTCATAACACCGACAGAGGACATGCAGGCATATTGCGACGTTGACAAACGCTTCCTCACAGATAGATTCATAGAGGGCACGTGCCCATACTGCCACAGTCCAAAAGCCCGCGGTGACCAGTGCGACGAATGCGGCATGCTGCTCACGCCAACGATGCTGATAGACCCTCACTGCACCATATGCGGCAAGAAGGAGATACGCTTCCTGAAGGTGAAGAACCTAGCAATAGCCCTGGACAAGCTGCAGGGCAAAGTGAGCGACTTCATAAATTCAAGGGCGCAAAACAACTGGAGCAAGAATGCAGTGAACAAATCGCTCGGCCTAATAAAAGACGGGCTGAAGCCCAGGGACATAACGAGGAGCATGAAATGGGGCTTCAAGGTGCCTGTAGAGGGGTATGAAGACTCCGTGATATACGTATGGTTCGATGCGGTCATCGGCTATATAGGCATAACGAAGGAATTCGGCGAGAGCATTGCGGATAGGTATTGGAAGGGCAATGACACACGTTTGATACAGTTTATGGGCAAGGACAACATAGAGTTCCATGCAATAATGTTTCCGGCAATACTGCTCGGGTCTGAAAAAGGCTATATACTGCCCTATACAATAAAGGCGTCGGAGTACCTCACGTCGAGGAGCGTCAAGTTCTCCAAGAGCCAGGGTGTTGGGCTGAACATAGAGGCCGCATTACAGATACTCGATGCAGATTATTGGAGATTTACCTTGATGTACCTGTATCCAGAGACTGCCGACACAGAGTTCTCGTTGGAAGCGCTTAAGGACATAGTGAACAGCGTGATGAACGACAAGATAGGCAACCTGGTCAACAGGGTGCTTGTGATTGCCAGGAATAACGCTTCGGTCCTGGGGGCATCAGGCGAAGAGGGCGCAATCGGGATAGATGCCGGGGCAGATGATGGCATATCCAGCATAATAAGCAGCTACAAAGCGAATTTTGACAAGCTCAACATAAGGGAGGCGCTGCGCGACGCCACGGCACTCGCTGCACTGGGCAATGAGATAATGAGCAGCTCGGAGCCATGGGCGCTCGCAAAAAATGCAACGTCCGATGTTAAGGCAAAAGAGGATTTCGTCAGGATAGTGCACAAGCTGCTGCGCATAGTATTCGACCTGGGTGTTCTGCTATATCCATTCACCCCGTTGGCATCATCGAAGATATTGGGCTATTTCGGTATCGATGGAGCTCCATCGATAAGTCTTCTTGATCTGAGGGCAACGCTCGACACGAGCAAAGAGATTGAGATATTGTTCAGCAAGATAACCGATAAGGAGATGGGCAAGCTGAGGGTTTTTGAGAACAGGCCCTGATCTAGGCGGAAGGTCATACGTACAGCTCTACCCTGCCCGTATTTATGTCGTACATGCCGCTTATTATCCTTAGCCCATTCTTGATTGCATCGCGTATGGGTTCATAGTCTTCAAGAATCTTTATCTGCGCCATGAGGTTATCAAGCGCAGCGCTCCTTGAATCTACGGAGTTGTTGCTTTTGCCTGCTATATTCTTGTATATCCTGTACGCCATCACGTCAAGCTTGCTGTTTGCCGCTTTCTCATCGAAATGAAGCTTTCCCGCTTCGCTTTCCCTTAGCAGCTTCTGCGCTTCTGCTACTGCACCGCAATTTGTGTGTGCCAGCATTATGATGCTCTTTATGCCAAGATGCACGACACCATATTCTATTGTTGCCAGTTCAGCATCATCAATCACTTCGCCCGCAGACCTTATGACAAACAACTCTCCCAGCCTTGCGTTCAGTATTATCTCAGGTGCCACTCTTGAATCGGAGCATGCTACCACTATATGCTCCGGCTTCTGGCCCCCCGCGAGCTCCTTGAAATCCGCATTCCTCTCATAAAATGACCTATTTCCTCCAATCAGTTTCTCATAATTAGCCATCCTACCATCTTTGATATGCATAGCATGAGTTATCTTATGGCACTTCCAGGCGGCAGTTCGCCATCTACTGTGAGGAGAAGGATCCTGTCACCAGATTCGGCGGCCAAGAGCATGCCTTCGGATACATAGTCGCCTATTTTCTTGGGTTCGAGGTTTGCCACCACTATTATGGTCTTGTTGAGCAGAGCTTCTCTATCATAATATGGCTTTATGCCTGCCATTATGCTCCTTTTGCCCAGCTCGCCGAGGTCAACGGTGAGCTTATACATTGGCTTCTTCGTATTCGCCTCCTCCACCTCTATTATCTTGCCCGTCCTGAGGTTAAGGTCTAGAAGTTCTGATATATTGGCCATTTAAATCGCCAAAAGTATTTAGATATAAGATAGAAAATAATATATATCTCCCATATCGCCAATCTATATTATAAATTGGTGTTTATGATGTACTCAAACAGAGACACACATAACATGGACGAGATAATAAATGCGCCTGTGGGTTCGAGTATGAGGGTCTTGGCTGAAGCTACGGCCATATCGATGAAGGATGTAGGCCTCGGCGAATACCACATAACCATAACCGCGCGGCCTGCCAATGCGGTTTATGGGTCAAATTCGTCATATATACAGATATATTACGACAAAAATAAGAGCATAGAGGAAAAGAACAGATGGCTGTTTGATGTTTATGATAAGGTCAAAAATGAGATAGAGCTGTACGGCTCATGTCAAATGGAAATGCTGGTTACCAAGAAAAGCTCCGACACAGACCTTGTAGAGCGCATAGGGCAATCATACCAATATGCGTGCAGCATAAACTATGCGCAGAACAGCATCTTAAGGATATACATGCATGAAGATACGCTAAATCTGCTCAAGAAATACAAGGCGAAGAATCTGACATTGGATAGCTTCTTCGAGGGTATAGACGTAAGGAGGGAATGACTGCACAAACCCATAAGAAAAGTTAAATACCTTGTCACTGCTTATAATACTGCGATTTATACTAGGTGTGTGATACAATGAGTCAATTCGGAGTGCAGCTGCACAGATCATCAAAGACAAAGCACATAGGCAACGGGAAGCACAAGTCTAAATTCAGAGACAAGAGGAAAAGCGAGATAGGCAACTATTTCTCCGCTACAAAGCTAGCCGACAAGAACGACGTCAAGACTGTTCGGCACAGAGGCGGCAATTTCACCGCAGTGCTGAAGAAGGCCGGTTTTGCCAACCTTCTAACAAAGGAGGGCTACAAGAAGGTCCAGATAAAGGGCGTGCTAGAGTCACCAGACAACAGGAACTTTGCGAGACAGAACATAATAACCAAAGGCACTGTCATAAGCACAGAGCTTGGCAACGCAGTGGTCCTGAACAGCCCTGGCCGTGACGGCGCGGTCAATGCGAAGCTGATGGCGAAGTGACGCGGCATGCCTATACACGTATACGAATGCGGAAGGTCTGAAGCAGAGTCATTGAAGAAGCTACTGTCATACGACCCCTACCTAGACCCCAATGTTATACCTTCATCCAAGGAGGACAAGCCAGCCAAGGAGATGACCGACGAAGAAAAGGCCGCTGCGGCTGAGCGCGACAGGAAGATACAGGAGAACCTCAAGAGGGTCAAGGAGGAATACGGCGAAGTGATATTTGCAAGGCAGGAATACAGCCTGAGGGATGGAGCCGTGCTCGGCCTGGACGAAGGCAAGGTATACCTGTACCTGAAGGCTAACGACGATTTCCTTAACAAGGCGGACAAACTCCTTGAGAGCAAGATTAAGGGCCTAAAGAGGGCGCCCAAGGACATCGAGGACAAGGTAGTCTCGATAATAAAAGGGGAGGAAGACGCGGCTTCTGCCGGCTTCGGCTCCATATTCGGCGGCTGAAGCCCATTTCTATCCATGCATATGCATGGCTAACCTCAGTCTATCTGGCTGAACACCTTCTGTGCAATGTCCTTTCCGAGCACTCTGGTTACCCTCTCGCGGTTGTTCCTTATATCGTCAACCGTGCGTATGCCGTTGTTGAACAGCGCTCTCGCCCTCACCCTTCCTATCTGCTCAAGCCTGACTAGGTCGAGCAGCTCCTCCTTTATTCCGTATTTGAGCCTGACGTTTACGTTCACCAGGTCATGTATGGGCACGTGCACCAGCTTGGCTAGTTCTATAGAAGAATACACGAGCCAGTCCGCATTGGTGAGCTTGACGTATAGAGCACCGGGCGTTATGGAATACTTCTCGACAAGCTCCTTCTCGTGCACCTCATTCATCCAGTCGTACAGCATCAGCGCCGTGGTGAAGGCCCTCTCGGGCTCGTACACTGCGTAATCGAAGCTGCCTTGCGAGTCAAATATGCTCGTGCTTGGCATTGTGCTCCTGTACATCACATACCTCGAAAGCCCCTCCTCGGTTGCCTTGACATACGGTCTCATCTCGAGCGTATTGGTTATCATGAAGAGGCTGCCTATTATGTCGCGCTGCTTCTTGAGCGAATCAACTATCCATTTAGCCGAAAGAGGATCTATGTATAGCTCGCTGACCCTCCTCCCGAGCCGTGTCGCGACCAGCTCGCCGTTCCTGTCCTCTATGAACTCCCACTCGCCGAGCTCCCTGAGTATGCTCCTTACGTTCTGCTTTATCTCCCACAAGTCCCTGTACTGGAAGCCGTAGAAGGTCTTAGCCATGAAGGCGTTTATGCTGTCCACGGAGTTGAGGAAATCCTCGGCTATAAAAGCGAGTATGTGTGTCCTCAGTATAGGTGCTATGCCGAGGCTCGAGCTCACCGGCTCCAGCTCGCCCTCTATGTACTCCTTGTAGAGCCTCTTCATGAGCTCCTTAGATGTAGCGAGAAGCAGCGCCCTGCCCTCCGTATCATACTTGGGCCTTCCCGCCCTGCCGAAGAGCTGCGTGACCTCGTTTATGCCTATCTTCGAGCTGCCGAAGCCGTCGTACCTATGCACTTCCTTGACCAGCACCGTGTGCGCCGGAAGGTTTACGCCAAGGCCCAATGTGGTGGTGGAGCAAACCGCCTTTATGATGTTGTCCCTGAATGCCTGCTCTATGTAGCCGCGCTGGGCGTTGAGCAGGCCGGCATGGTGGAACGCTACACCATTCTTCACCGCCTTGGAGAGCTTTATGCATTGCTGCGTAGGGCTCTCTAGCACGCCAAGCACCCTGTCGCTGAGCTCGTTTAACCTTATCTTGTCGTCTGCAGTGAGCGTAGGGCTTATTGCAGCGCCTATCCTTTCCGCTCCTGCTTCCGCATTCCTCCTTGAAGAGTAGAATATAAGCGCCTGCTTGCCCCTTTTCAGAGTATCCTCCACTATCCGTATCTCCTGCAGCTGTGCGCCTCCCTTAAGCTCCTCTATGCTGTCTTCGTCCCTATCTCTCGCCTTACCTAACTTATAATACACCTTATTATCAAGCACTACGCCCTTTCTCAGCTTTACCGGTCTGTAATCGCTCTCGACCAGCTTGGCACCCATCCACTCTGCTATCTCGTTAGCGTTGCCTATTGTCGCGCTCAGCGCAATCATCTGCGCGTCAGTTATGTCCTTGAGCTTGGTCATCAGCAGCTCCAGCGTCGCGCCCCTCGAAGGGTCGTCGAGCATGTGGACCTCGTCAAACACTATGCACCCAACGCTAGGCAACCAGTCTATCCCGTGCCTTATGAGGCTGTCGAATTTCTCGGTCGATACAAATATCATGCTGTAATTGGATAGCCACGGATCGTTAGAATCCATGTCGCCTATAGACATAACGCTCTTTACGTAAGGATAAGCAGCCTTGAATTCGCTGTACTTTTCTTCTACCAAGGCCCTCATGGGTGCTATATACACTGCCTTCTTGCCCTTTGCTATTATGCTGTATGCCGCAGCCAGCTCGGCTATCAGCGTCTTTCCGCTGGCGGTCGGCGACGCAACGACGATGCTGCTCCCATCGAGCAATCCGGAGCTTATTGCTGCCTCCTGGGGCGGCGTGAACTTCTCGAGACCGCGTTTCTCCAGCGATTCGACTATTTCGTAAGGAACGATACCCTTTATTTGGCGTACATCCATATGCTCCAGCCTGCACAGTATACAGTATTGGTGAAAGAGAATTTATAGGTGTGAGGCAATAAAGCGGCAGGCTCGTGGCGGTGTGGCATTGGTTGCATGATCACATGTTAGCGAGCTTCTCTCTAGCACTCCTTATCTTGAATATGTGCATGCCCATTACAAGCTTGTCCTGGAGCTCCGTCCCGGCGCTTGCGATAGTTGTAGCTTTAGCCTCTGCATCTGTTCTGCCTACAGCCTTGAAGACTTCTGCCTCGCGCAGCAGCGGCGCTTCTTCAGGGCGTGCATCGGCATACTGCATGCCCTCTATATGTGCAGCAATTATACCTGATCCTGAAGCTTCAACTGCGAATCCAGGCGCGCTCTGAGGTATGAACATTGTTGGATTATACGAGTCAGATATGCTTATCTTTTCGAGCTTCTTTGCTGCAGATTCGAAGTCTATCCAATCGTGCAGGGCATCCTGCGGCTTCCTGTAGCTGCCAAATGCAGTAGCAGTGTTCAATGCGCTTCTGGAGGCCCCTCTTACTATGGTCTTCAGGGCTTCGACCCTCTCTGCATTGAGCTCCCTGCCCGCTACCTTCTTGGTTTCAGCGTTCTTCACAACGTTGTTTTCAACCATTCTAACCATCTCAGCGAAAGCCCCGTTCGCTTCCTCTATCCTCTCGACTAGCTCTACCATGTTGGTGCCCAGTATGCTGGTTCTGCCCTCGCTCCTGTTTGAATCAATGTGGTAATCCAGGCCTGCAATCTCATCAACTGCCTTGTAGGTCATGGTGACATCGTGGTCTGTTATCACTCTATTGCTGAGTATGCTGAAAAGCGATTTTGCAGTAATGCTGCTGCGCGTCCTTATGGCCTTGAGCTTTCCAGTGCCGTTCAGCTTGAGGAGAACCGCAGGCATCAGAAAGCTGCCTCTGAAATGAACCAGCGATATGGTGTTGTAGAACAGCGAAGTATACGAAGGCACTAAGCCCCTCTTCACTAGCAGTAGCCTCTTATTAGTAGCTATTACTAGCGTACGATGCACTATGTCTGCACCCTCAGCAATATACACAACCTTCTCTCCAGGTACTAGCGGAAGGTCAAGGCCTGCATATTTTTCCAAATTATTCATATTCCTCCTAACCACATTTCGTGCCCCCACCAAATGCGGTCTAAGTAATCTGTTAAGAAGATATTTATGTATTTTGTTCAAGCAGAATCTGGCAAAAGTAATCCATCCTAATGGCAAATCGTGCCATAAAGGGAAAAAGGCCCCAATGGCTCTTCCACATATAGAACAATCAGGACTGCGGTTAAATAGGTAAAAATTGAGGCGTATGCAATGCATACGCCCCGGGTGGATGAGAATAGGGTTGTTACAGAACTAGCGTGATTTGCCGCATAAAATGCGGCGTAAGTATTCTATCCTGTTATATATTTAAGGCTTGCGCATCAAGGCTTATACGCAGATAAATAGCAGATTATCATTTTGCCCTTGCCTTTGGGGCGCTTGCGCCCTTGTACATAGACATGTACTTCTTGACGAGCATTACCGCATGGTTTACCGCTTTCTTCACATCCTCTGGCGTCTTCGCGCCTGTGCATATTATCTTCCCGCTGTTGAATAGCAAAAGAGCCGCCTTCGGATCGTACACCTTGAATATGGCCCCAGGGAACTGTTCCGGCTCATAGTCCACGTCGCGCGACAGCTTGGCCAGCCCGTACAAGTCCAGCTCTATGTTCAGATCAGCGCTCGCCACTATATTGACCACCTCATAGGTTGGCTTGAGCTTGACATGCAGGTACTTCGAATGCGATGATTGCGCTGGTTTGGGGCTTTCCATGGGATTACACCTGATTGATAATACCTAATAAAGTATAAATAGTTATATGTGCAATACTCCCTTGACAAAACCTCTTCTGTGATTATATGAAGAAATCAAATGGATTATTGAGCGGAAGGTCGCGCAACCTCACCAGGCATCATAAGCCTTCCCAAATTGCAATAAGGGACGTAATAAAGACGTTCAGTGTGGGCGATAGGGTAGCAATAGTGCCGAAAGGCAACAACAGGGACATACCACACCCGCGCTTCAAGGGCAAGGTCGGCACCATACTCGGTGCTAGGGGAGGGGCATACATAGTGGATGTCAAGGACATAAAGGCGCACAAGCAGCTCATCGTTAAATCCAAGCACCTGGAGAAGGTCAGCTCCTGAGCGCTATCTAAATTAACGCGGTCTTGAATGGAAGCGAAACAGCTCTTCGAAGGAGTATACTCAATAGATGGCAAGCTAGCGACAGAGAACATGGATCCAGGCCATAGGGTGTATGGGGAGGTCCTAGTGCCGTATGACGGCAAGGAGTACCGGTTGTGGAATCCGTACAGAAGCAAGCTCGCTGCGGCCATAATCAACGGCCTCAAGAGCTTCAAGCTGTCGAAGAGCTCAAAAGTCCTCTATCTAGGCGCCGCAACAGGCACAACCTCAAGCCATGTGAGCGACATAGCCTCACAGGGGCAGGTGTTCTGCGTGGAGCTGTCGGAGCGCAACATGCGCGACCTGATAAAGGTATGTGAACGCAGGAAGAACATGTTTCCCATACTTGCCGATGCTAACAACACCGAGAAATACAGCAGGAGCGTAGGCACATGCGACATAATATACCAGGATGTGTCCGCCAGGGACCAGGCGGCAATACTGAACAAGAACAGCGATATGCTCAAGCCTGGCGGCTATGCGTATTTCATAATAAAGTCGCAGAGCATAGACATATCGAAGAACCCTGAGAAGGTCTTCGATGAGGCCCTGAAGAGCGTATCGCCAATATTCGAAGTGGTGGAAAGGGTAAAGCTAGAGCCTTTTGACGACCTGCACATGTTTGCAGTATTGCGGAAGAGGTAGCATAACGTGGTAAGGTTTATATCCTTTTTATTCCAGTATATCATCTAGGTAGCATGGCTGGTGTTTCACATTATCTAAGGCTGTTCGATGCAGCTGAAAAGAACAGCAGGAAATTCATGTGCCAGTTCTGCGGTGCCTATACTCCAGCAATGAACAACCAGGGCATTTGCCATGCATGTGAGAATGTCATATCTTCAGACCGTGCAGCGCTGATGAAGAACAGCAGCGAGTTATGCATGATCCTTGACAACTACAACAAGCAGATGGCATCAACAGACTTCGACGCAGCGTTGAAGACCTACGATTCACTGCTCGCAAAATATCCCGCACCCAACTACACTTACGCAAAGGCGCTGACCTACATATCCTACTCAAACTACGAGCTTTCGAAGATAAGGTATGACCTGCCTGGCTTCATGGATGAGAACTCCGTGCACAAGGAGAATGCATCAAGAATGTTCTCTTCGGCAAAGCTGCTCCTAAACAAGGCCATATTCGATGCGGCCAAGCAGGCAACTGCGCAGTCGGGGCAGCAGCCCACATACGGTACCAGCTACCTTATGTTCCTGGCAGCGGCAAAGCTCGATGATATCGCCGCCGCAAAAAGCTACCTGGACAAGCTGAAGGCATCCGGCAATGCATACCTTTCTGCATACGCTGAGATTGTGTTCGATTCGCACATAGGGAATTTCAATGCATTGCTGCGTTCCGCGGACTCCCTCCTGGGAAGCAAGGACTTTCCAATAAACGTATTCTACTACATATCGTATGCGCTTTTCAAGCTTGGAAAGCGCGCCGACTCGGAAAAGCTAACAGGTGCACTGCAAAAGGCGTTCGGCAGCAACACCATATCATCGCTGAACATGTACTCCCGCATGCTCAAGTGATATGCCTATTTTGACAGGAATATAAAATACGCCCCGTTTTCATCCGAGTGCTTCGAGCAGAATCCGAACCTCTCGAACTGTATTACTTCTCCATCATTCAGGCCGTTCACATATGCCTCGGCATAGCCCTCTTCTGTCTTTAGGCTGTCTATGTCAAATTCGCCGTCTTCCCTGAGCGGCGGCAGCGGCATCAATACACGCACTTTTATCGGGTTGCCGGATATCCACTGCACAGCTGCATACCTCCTGTCTATATTGCCCTCTATCACCGCGTTCGCTATACCTTCTGCAGCACCTTTCTGGTCTACAGGCTTGAGCGTGGCGAAGCCCTTGAGTATAAGGCCGCCTTTATCCAGCAGCTCTGCGTAGTCATCTTTGCGTATGAACAGCCTATCCGAAAGCGCTACCTCCCTCTGCCCCAGGTCCTTGTTCGTAGGATGAAGTGGTATCGAGATGCTGCTTTTGCCTAATGCAGCAAAGTTGCTTATGCTTACCTCCACCGGGTCGTCGACGTAGAAGAGCCGTTTCGCAGTGCTATCTATATTCTTTTTATTCTCAGATAGCAGCAGCGATATGTCTACCGTGCTGCTAACCCTGCTCATCCCGAACCTTAGTACAAAATCCTTTATCGCCTTGGGCTGCACGCCGCGGTTGCGCAGCGCGCTAAGCGTCACGAGCCGCGGATCATCATATCCTTGCAGCTTGCCTTCCTTGATCAGCTTTTGCACGGTGCGCTTGCTTGTGATGTTGTTCTTTATGTTGAGCCTCCCCTCCAAATGCATCCTCGGGGCCTTAAGGCCAACCGTCTTCAATATTTCATAGTACAGCGCATTGCTTAGTTCATAGTTCTCATCCCTTATGACGTCCGTTATGCCATGCAGGGAATCCATTATGGGTGTATTGAAGTGGTAGGTGGGCCATACGATATATTTGTCGCCCTGCCTGTAATGGACAGCTCTCTTCACCCTCAATATGGTAGGGTCGCGCAATGTTGTGTTGTCGGCCTTCATATCGCCCTTGAACCTTACTATCATCTCATTCTCGTCGTATCTGCCTTCGAGCATGTCATCGAACTTCCGCGCGTTAGTCTCAACGTCAGAATTCCTGTGTTCGCATTCTATCCCGCCGAACCTGTTCTTCTTTATGGTTTCGTGGTCGCAGCTGCATGCATATGCCTTGCCTTCCAGGATCAGCTTCTTTGCATAGCTATAAACCTTCGGTATGCTGTCGCTCGCGTAATACTCAGAGTCAAACTTGATGCCTAGCCATGCAAGATCCTCTTTTATGGCATCAACATATTCCTGCTTCTCCTTCTCAGGGTTCGTATCGTCGAAGTAGAGATTCAACTTGCCCTTGTAGACCTCTGAAAACTTCTGCTCGAGAAAGGCGACTTTAGCATGGCCTATGTGCAGGTAGCCGCTGGGCTCAGGAGGGAACCTTGTAGCGAAATTGCCTTCTTCTGCCCCATCGAGTACGAACTTGGGCCTGCTGTTCTCATCCTTCTCGGCCTTCTCTTCCCCGAACTCCTCTGCATATGCCTCGTACTCCTTCTTTACCCATTCGGCGTCCATCTCGTTTACTTTCTCTACTACTTCCTCTACCGCCTTGCGCAGCGCGGCCATGTCCGCCTTTGCTTCTGGCATGATGGATAGGACCTTGCTCAATACGCTTTCGACTCTGGCTTTGCCATACTCATATGCATTCTTTATTGCGTATTTATGTATTGATCCGCTTACCCTTTCATCAAGCGCCATCTATCACACCTTCATTACTGTGACGTTACCTGGGACGAGCACATACGTGCCGTTTAACACTCCAACCAAGGCATGGACATTGACCTGTATTGTGGAATTCGGCGCGACTGGGTTGGAATAAAGCTGATAATCCCTCGCGAGGGAGGTATTTGCGACTACTGTACTGTTGCGCACTTCTAGCGTTGCTTGCGCAGGCAGCTCTATATACTCCGGCGCAGAAAATGAGAATGAGGTGTTTCCTAACTCCTTGAGCAGGTCCACGTATATCTGGTACGTGTTATACTTGCCAGAGTATACGTTGAACGTGCCAGAAACCTGGGTGAATGTGGCTATGCTTCCATTGCTCTCCATTGATGAAAGGAGAGCAGCGGTCTTGTTAACATATGTATCGTTGTACAAGGCAAGCTTTATGCTGCTGCCGTATTTGTATACTGTGGCATTCATCACGCCACTTGCAAAGAAGGTGGCTGTTATATGCAATGTATGGCTGCCGCTTGTGCTGCTGATGGGGCTGCTGTTGCCGCTTCCCAGCCCTGCAGCTCCCGTCAAGAACATCACTGCGACTAGCAACGAGCCAATGAAAAGCAGCGTTCTTTTTCTTTTGCTATCCATAGGTATTACCATATACTCAGGGCCCTAGCATGCAATCAGCATGCCACGCATGAGGCGTCTATTCCTCATCCGAGCCTTCATGCTTGTGCGTTTCGGCCTTCACGTCCTTTGGCTTGGTGTACTCCTCCTCTACCACCACTCTCTCCACTTTGTCCATATAGTTGAACACCGTGGCTATGAGGCTGGTCTTGCCCACGAAATAGTTCGCATTCTTATTGACGTCTGTTCCGTAATACATCGAAAGCAGATTGTCCTTCAGCGCTATCTTGCTGGGCTCGGCATCATACGTCCTTCCCAATGCGCGCACCTTGTCCTCGTTGCTTGATACCTGGTTTACTATCTTGACCTCATAGCTTATGTCCTTGCCTGCATATGGGTTGTTCGCATCAACCACTACCCTCCCCGAGTTGACGCTCCGCACTATTGCAGTTATGTTGTCAAGCTCTACCGTCATCCCCGGATACGGGTTTATGTCCCTTGCCTTGAACTCCGAAAGCGGCATCACCTTGACCAGGTCTTCATTCCTCTCTCCGAATGCATCCTCTGGCTTGAACGTGAACTTCTTGCTCTCCCCCACATTCATCTTCCTTATCTCCCTGTCAAGGCCCTTTATTATGCCATTTGAACCTACCACTACTAGGACCTTGCCGTATTTCGCCTTGCTGTCATATATGTTGTTCTCCTTAGCCTTGCTCTCCGAAGTCGTGGCTATCAAAGTATCTGAGCCCGCGTCCCATGCGTCATATTCTATCTCTATAAAGTCATTGTCCTTGAAACTCATTCAATTACCTCTATGCGTGAAATTGCCATTGCATTATGCTACTTGACGTCTATTGCGAACGTGCTGTTTATGCTGACACCGAGCTTTTTGGCTATCTCGGATTTATCAGCATTTATTATTATTGCATAACTGCTCCACTTGGTCGTGAGGTCCTTCGACCCGCACACCGGGCACACATCTCCGTGGCTTATCACAAATCCGCAATTCTTGCATGCTTTATCTTCCATTCAATTCGCCTCATTTTGGTTTCCTGCTGCCGCCCTTCTGCTGCGTCCTGGGCGCACCGAGCTTGAGCCACTCAGGCTTTCCTAGCCCTTCCGGCTTCATCGTTAGAGCTATCTTTGAATCCTTTGCGTTGTTCTTCATGCTCACTGTCGATATCTTCGCATACACGAGATCGCCTTTCTTGAGGCTCAGCTTCCTCTGCTTAGACACGAACGTCTGCGTCTTTCTGTCATAAGACAGGAATTCGTTTGCTATCTGCGAAACATGCACCAGCCCGTCCATCGGCCCTATCCTGACAAATGCCCCGAAGTCAACCAGCTCCGTGACCTCCCCGACCACTACTTCGTCTACATAGGGCATGAACGAAAGCACGTCGAATTCAGCCTCGTGATGCGTAGCAGGATCCCCGGGGTATATTATCCCGTCGCTTATGCCCCTGACATTGAATACCGTTATTATTATCCCCATGTCCTTGTCTACCCTGCCTTCATACTTGTTCTGGAGCTCCTCCTCCGCCACCTTCTCTATGTCCTGGTCGAACTTCTCGGGCGGTAGTGAGAACATGTCCTTAACCGTGTATTTATAATACATTGATTCACCTTTGCTTAATACACATCATGCATCTGCTATCTTGCCTGATTTTGACATCTTGAACACGCGCACGCCTTCGGATGACAGTTTGGCTGCCAGGCCGCTGTCGTTCGTGACCACTGCGGCGCCATCTGCCTGCGCGCTCTTTGATATCCATCTATCAACATAAGTTATTGTACTATCTACCTTAATATTCTTAGCCTTTAAGGCGTTTAATGCTGCGCGCGCCGCCGCGCCCTTCTTCCCTTTGTTGGTGCCCATCTTATCCAGTTCGCGCAGCACTCCGCGCGATATGACCGCTTCGTATCTGCCGAGCCTGTTCTCTATCGCGTCGAACACGTCCTTTCGGTACTCGAACCCGTACAGGATCGCGCTCGTGTCTACGATTACCTTAAGCAATGCAGCACCTTTTTAATATTGACATGGACATAAACATTATGTGCATACTTATGGATGAAAAGCAACTCAAGGAAAACATAAGTACTATACTGAGCAGCTTCCATGTGATAGCCGTAGTGGGCTGTTCGAGGGAAGAGGGCAAGCCGAGCCACGATGTGCCCAAGTATCTCAAAAGCGTCGGTTTCCGCATAATACCGGTTAACCCGTTCGCTGATTATATATTGGATGAGAAAGCATATAAAAAACTATCTGACATACCCGAAAAGGTCGATGTTGTCGACGTATTTCGGCCGGCTACCGAAGCTCTCCAGATTGCCAAGGAAGCCTATGCAATAGGCGCCAAGGCGCTATGGCTCCAGGAGGGCATAATAAGCGAGGAAGCGGAGAGCTACGCGCTGTCGCACGGGATGCTGTTTGTAATGAACAGGTGCATGATGAAGGAGCATTACTCCAGAAGCATCAGCTAATATCCTTCCTCTCTTTCTTGAGCCTCTCGTTGACCACTTCCAGAAGCACCTGTGCGTTGTTGTGCTCTGTATCCTTCGTAGAGTAGAGGAATGTCACAGTATCCTTGCTGTTAATATACTCTATAAGCTTGTCCAGGGCCTTGTTTGAGGAGAGTTCCTTCCTGTACTTCTCCTTGAATGCCTTCCATTTCGCCGGGTCGTGGGCAAACCATTTCCTGAGCTCGTCGCTCGGCGCCACATCCTTTATCCAGACATCGATGTTCGGAGTACTCCTTCTTATGCCGCGCGGCCACAATCTGTCAACAAGTATTCTGTCGCCGTCAGTTATATCTGCTTTGTCATACACCCTCTTTACCTTTATCATCGGAACCACTACAATATTCAAAGATAGTTTTTTAAAGTTATTGCATAATGCGATTTACGCATATATTCCATATATGGACGACTGCAAATATGCAAAAAACAGAAAGTATTAAAAAAGGTAACATGAATTAGAATATAGGTGACCCCTGTAAGGTGAATATAATGGGAATTTTTGATAAATTGGGCAAAGCGCTAGGCACTACAAACGACTTGAACATAGAGGACTACATGAATTCGGCCGAGATGGAGAACGTCGACGTCATGAATGAGCCGGCAGACTTCTACATAAAGCCATTGACTCTGCAGCAGGAATCGGACATACAGACCATAGAGAATGAACTGCAGAAGAAGAATATTATACTGCTTAATATATCTGAACTCGCCAAAAGGCCGAATACGCTTAAGGGATTGGTTGATACAATAAGGACGTACGTGAATAAGATAAACGGGGACATTGCGAAGATAGACGAAGACAAGATAATACTCGCACCCGCAAAGGTCAAGATAATAAAGAGCAAGAAAGGATTAAACCAGGCTGGGAGATAGAATTCCTAAGCCCGGCTTATTCTCCTTCTATTCATCGTTTCGTGCTTGTCCGATAGTGCTATTGCTATAGCTTTTGCTTCCTTGCTTGTGGGGTTGGCTCTCATCAGTACATTTTTGAAAGCCATTTCTACGCCCTTTCGGTCGCGTATGTTGCTGTGCGTGCGCACCAAATCGCCGAACAGCTTCTCAAGCGCTCTCATTTCCTTGCGCCCCGCATATACGCTGACGATGCGCTTATTGCCGAGCCATCGTGTGAGCTCATAGAGTATTATAGACAGGGCATGCGATATGTTGAGCGTGCTGTAATCTCCAGGCGTCTGTATGATTACGGACATGTTGCATCTCTTCAGCTCTTCCTTGCTCAAGCCGGTCGATTCCCTGCCTATCACTATGCAGAAATCCCTGATGTTATTCTTTCGCAGCATCCTTGCCGCTTTGTCAAGGGCATAAATGTTGTAGAAAGACTTGCCGGTCTTATGCCATACCGCAGTGGTGCCTATGGCAAACCTGTTGCCTATGGCTCTATCTATGCTCTTGAATACTTTTGCAGCGTGCAGCAGGTCGGCGCCATGCTTGGAATACTTAAGCGCGTTCTTGCCTAAGACTTTGCACCTGGGGTTGACAAGGGCTATGTCGCTGACACCGAAATTCTTCGCTATCCTGGCTATATAGCCCAGGTTTATCTGGTAAAGCGGCTCCACGGCTACTATCCTTATCCCTCTATCTTTCAACTAACTACCCCTATATGAAGAACAGGAAAAATACGGTGGAGAAGTCAAAGAGCATATGCCCTATGATTGATGGATACAATGAATTGGTCTTCTTGAAAACATATCCTGCAGCGAGGCCGAATACGAATGCAGCTATGAGCTCTATGTACGAGAAGTAGCTTATGTAATGCAGCGCTCCGAACACCAACGCGCTGAGCACTATGCCGAACCTCGGCACCATGAACCCCCTGAAAAGTATCTCTTCGTCTATGGGCGCAACGAGGAACACGAATATGTAGAAATAGAGCGGCAGGTTGGATAGGTACTCAGTCACGTTTGAGCTTATGTATACGTGTGTAAGCCCCTCTATCGCACCAATGAAGAACTCAAGGCCGAAGAACAGCAGGAAAAGGAGAATGCCAAGCGCGGCATACCTATACGTGAGCTTCCTCTTCGACAGGCCCAACTCCGAAATTATACTCCTAAGCCCCTTCCCCTTGAGCATCAGGTACGCGAACACTATGAACGGAAATATCAGCGACAGGGCGATCGAGGAATTCGCCAGCGCGCTCGTATAGGTGCTGCAAAGCCCCCCCGCAGCGCTGCCTATCGGAGACTCGTTCTTTGAATAATAGGAGTTGCAGAAACCAGACAGGTTGTTGACCGAAACGTTGCTGAGCTGCGGATATATGCCCTGGTAATGCTGGAATTTTGCGTCCAGCGTGCCCGGTATGATAAACAGTGTCAGCACTATGAGCACAACCAATCCTATGTAGAAAAAGTACCTCAGCGCCGCAGGCGCTGGCTTGTCCAATGCTGCAGATTCCGTGCGCTGCGCCGCCGCCTTTTTTGGTGCTGTGCGCCTTTTCCTGCCTTTGTTAGTGCTGCGTCTTTTAGTGCTGTGCTTATTTGCAGTCACTTATCACACCGTAGCGGCCTTGTCCTTCTTCCCCTGCTTCGGTTTCTGCGACTTCTTCGCGTCCTGTGGCTTCTGCTCAGCCTGAGCCTCCTGTGCCTGACTCTTGAACTCAGTATAGCCGCACTTGCCGCATGTGTACCTGTCTGCATGGTTTGCCATGCGCGAGCCGCACTTAGGGCACTCCTTCGGAGGCACATACGGCCTTATATCCTTCTTAGCCGACTTCTCTTCTGCCATGTAATCAACTTGTAATAACTATTAAGCATAAGCCCTTTTGGCATGTCACTGCGCATCCTTCTGTGCTTCTGCTTCCTTCGCCTTGCCCTTCTTCTCGAGCCTCTTTGTCAGGTACTTCCTCTCATACCTGTCCATCGCCTCCTTGCTCTGGTACGAGTATGCCCTTATCTCGCTCTGCTTGAGGCCGAATCTCTGGTCTATCCTGTTGATGACTGTGTTCTCCGGCTTCAGGCCCAGCTTCTTGCATATCTCCGTCTTGGCCTCGTCTATGGACACCGTCCTGTCTTCATAAGTAGCAAGGAATGTTATCTCTTTCCTTCCGAGCAGCTTGTTGTCCATCTCTTCAATGACTTTTATCTCCATATCATCATCTATTGGTTTATTACCCTTGAGAGCGCATGCCTGCCCATTGCTTCTATCAGCTCTACTTCCTCCCCGGCCTTGAGCTTGCCCTGCAGCTCCTCTGGTATTGGCAGCGTATCGACCTGATAGGTCTCAAGGTCCATCACCTGCGCGTTGTTGCCTTCTATTGATACTATCTGCGCCTTCTTCTTGGCAATTACGGGCACCTCTGCCTCTCCGTCGCTCGGCTTCAGCAGCGTCTTCTTCTGGCCGTCGAATATGCCTATGGCCGTGACGCGCATCTTTGCCGATCCGTGCTTGCCTGGCGAGCTCACGTCTATGCTGACCACCTTGCACGGTATTCCATCTATTATGATGTACCTCCCTACCTTTATCTCCTTCATCGAAGCAAAGCCTACTCCTTCCTCCATATAATGACCATTAGCAAATAGACAGAGAAATTTGTTAGTTAAAGTATATATACTTTGTGATATCAGCGCACTCGTAAAGCGCACAAAGCCGTGCACATGCACTGTTCAGGCTTCATGCATGGCTGCCGCACGCTGCATGCGTTTCAGATAAATACAAAAAGAAAAAGGAAAAGAATTTGCTCAGTATACGCTGTCCAGGCCGAAGTCAAAGGCTGTTGCGCCCTTCGCCACCTCTATCTTAGACCCGAGCATAGGCTTGACACCCGTTACTATGGACATGACGTTTATCTGGTCCTTCAGCTCAGGCAGCAGCCTTGCGCCGAAAATGACGTTGGCCTTTGCGTCTAGCCCTTCAGTAACGCCCTCTCCTATCCTTGTCGCTTCGTCTATCGACAGTGTTGCTCCTCCAGTCACGTGTATCAGCGCGCTCTTTGCTCCTTCTATGTCATAGCTCATCAGCGGGTGTGTAAGCGTCGACTTTATCGCGTGCTCGACCCTGTCAGGCCCGGATCCGCTGCCCAGGTTTATCACCGCAGCTCCGGAATCCCTCATTACCGTTCTAAGATCCGCAAAATCGAGGTTTATCAGGCTCGGGAACTTTATTGTATCGGTTATGCCCTTCACTGCATTGGCGGTTATGTTGTCTATTATCTCGAATGCTTTTTCCATAGGCAGGTTGGGTGCGTAGCTCAGTAGCCTGTCGTTCTCTACTATTATTGTAGTGTCTGTGTTCTTGTTGAGCTGCATAAGCGACCAGTCCGCCTTCTCCTTCCTGTTCCTCTCCAATGCGAACGGGTATGTCACGAATGCGACAACAACAGCGCCCATCTCCCTTGCGGTCCTTGCTACTATAGGTGCCACTCCGCCTCCTGTGCCTCCTCCCATGCCTGCGCACAGGAATATGAGGTCATAGCCAGATATGGCATTCTGTATGTCTGACAGGCTTGCTTCTGCGGCTTTAGCCGCGAGCTCCACATAGCCTCCAGATCCCAATCCCCTTGTAATGTCCTTGCCTATAAGGAGCTTCTTGTGCGCATTGGTTATCCCGAGATGCTTCGCGTCAGTGTTTATCGCTATCGTGTCGGCGCTCTTTATGCCGCTGTTGAAGAGCCTGTTCACCTGGTTAGAGCCCTCTCCTCCGCATCCTACTACGGCGAATTTCGAACTGAATTCTTCATAATCCATGTCCATCTCTCTCACCATTCAGCCGATAGACTCGAGGTCTGTCGAGCTCTGCGCCCTCCTCTCCTCGAGCTTGCCTATGACGCTCGCGCTCTTCACTCCTGTTATTATTGCCACTATCTCTATCATGTCGTTGTATCCCGGTATGAGCCTTGCGCCCCACTTTATGTTTGCCTTCGGGTCCATGCGCTCGGTTATTATCTCGCCGGCCTTTATCGCATCGCCTATAGTGAGCGAGCTGTCTCCGGATATGTGTATCAATGCGCCAGTGGCGTTCTCATAGTCAACATCGAGCAGCTTGTTCTTTAGAACCTGCTCCGCAGCTATGTTCACCTTGTCGTTGCCCTTTCCTGTGCCTACCGCTATGAATCCGACTCCGTTGTTCACCATGATGCTCCTCACATCGGCAAAGTCTATGTTTATCATGCTCGGCTGCGTTATCGTCCAGACCAGTCCTCCTATTGCCTTTGCAAGCACCTCGTCCGCCAGGGCGAATGCCTCTGTCATAGGCAGGTTGGGCACCAGCTTGGTCAGCCTGTTGTTGTCTATTATTATGACGCTGTCGCTGAATTTCCTCAGCTCCTGTATCCCTTCCTCGGCCTTGACCTTTCTCACCCTCTCAAGGTCGAACGGATATGTTACCATGGATATTACGATAGCGCCCTGCTCCTTTGCTATCTGTGCAGCGACCGATATGGATCCTGTTCCGGTTCCTCCTCCCATGCCTGCGCACAGGAACACCAATTGTGCACCTGAAAATACGTCTTCGAGCAGCTGCCTGTCAACTTCAGCGGCCTTCTTCCCTACGAGCGGGTCGCCTCCTGCTCCAAGCCCTCTTGTTATGCTCTTGCCTATGAGCACCTTCTTTATCCTGTCGTCTATGATCTTGAAATGCTGAGCATCAGTATTTACCGCAACGAATTCTGTACCCTTGACTCCAACCTTCAGCAGCCTGTTTATTATATTGTCGCCTGCACCTCCAAAACCTGCAGTCACAATCTTTATCTGCGCCGATCCGAAATCCTCATTGCTGTCCGCTGTGCTTTTCGCAACTCCACCCTGTCCTCCGAATACACTATTTACTAGGTCGTCCATACCAATCGCCTAAGTATATTTTTAAAGAAAGCTTTTTAAGTATTATGTATATGGACCGAGTAAATGCAGTATCAGGTCATGGTATATCTCCATAAACGGGCATATACTTAAGTACACTACACTTTTGTGCCGCTATAAATTATATTCCCTGATGTATCCAGCACAACGACGTAAGTGCTGTTGTGCTGCGGCGCATCGTACGTTACGAGCCATACATCGCTCATGTTCTTCCCTGAGACATCAAGCGAGCTATACAGGCGCGCATTTGCAATTACGTTTGAATAGCCGTAGCTGTTTACCATATTCACCACGCCCGGCAGCGAATCGTTGTACGGCACGTCTATTGCCAAGGGTGCTAGCCCTATTATCCTGCTCACGCCGCTTGATGCATTAGCCAGGCTGATGTAGAGCCTGCACGTGCCATTGGAGTAGTTTGAGTACAAAGCGGTTGTGTTCAGGAAGCCTGTAGCTGGATATATGAAGCTCTCGGTAGTCATCATCGGGCATGCAGTATTCTGGCCATATACCAGCCTGACGATTATGTTCCAGCTGCCGGGATATGTCGACGAAGGAGATGAGCTCAATATCGAAACGTTTGCGCTCGGGGAATGCTGTGTCAGATCCTTGATTATGAGTGCGTCGGCCTGCGCCTCGCTGAGCGGAGCAGGAGGGGCGACAAGGAAGTACTCCACCAGATAGACAAGAGACAGTACCGCCACTATGACTATCACCGCAAGGGCGGTCTTGGCCAGCAATTCCACGCATTCACCAAAATCTTACTTAACGCTTCAGCATAATAACCATGGCAAATTATAAAAACGTGGCGCAGAAGCACTCGCCATGCTGCCGATGCAGCTACTTTGTGACCGTCCTGACCAGGCTGTGCCTCGGGCTCCTCAGGCTCTTCTCTATCATATTGAGCTTGTCCGCGAGTGCGAATTTCAGCACATAGTACGCCGCTCCTATTGCCATTATGGCTGCGGTTATGCCGAGCGCCTGATAGCCAAGGTACAATATTATTATCGCTATGCTCGTCAGGCCTGCGAGCGGTATTATAGGGAATAGCCTGTGCTCCCTGAGGTGCTTCGGTTCCATCTCCGCCTTATAGAGCTTCGATGAAAGGTAAAGGGCAGATATGTTCACTATGGCATATGCTATGAGCACCGACGCATTTGAAGCCTCGACTATGTTCGAGAAAGATGTCAGGAAGATGAACAATATGCCTATGAACGACGATACCACTATCGCATACATCGGTGTCGCGGACTTGCTCACGCTGCCCAGTGCACTCGGCAATTCCCTGTCCCTGCCCATGGCGAAGAAAACCCTGCTAGTGCCCAATATGCCTGTCAGTATTACTCCCGCCGTAGCCGTTATTCCTCCTATGCTTATCACTACATCGAGCACTTTGCTCTTCAGGACAGACATTGCCAAAGACAAAGGCGCGGCCGAATCAGCCATCTTGGAATAGGGCACCAAGCCTAGGGCAGTATATGCCACCATGAAGTACAACGCGGTCGATATGATTATCGATATCACTATTGCCAGCGGTATTGTCCTTTCAGGATTCTTCACCTCGTCGCCTATTGTCGTCACCCTGGAGAATCCAGTGAAGGCGAAGAATATTATCGATGCGCCGGCTATCAGGCCGCTCGTGCCATTCGGCAGGAACACGGCAAGATTCGCTTTGTTGAAGAGCGTAAATCCAGCTATGACAAAAATTAAAAGCACAATAACATTGAATGCCACCAGCCCAGTCAGTGTCTTTACGGAGTTCTTTATGCCGAGCAGGTTCACTGTCATGAATATCAGTATCGCAGCGGTGCCATAGTAGACCAGCGGTATCGTTGTGCCAAGAAGCGAATTGATGTAGCTGCCCATGCTCAGCGATACTGCGGCAAGCGCTATTATATTTCCGAAGGTCCACATCCACCCCCCTACAAATCCGGCGGATGGCGCCAGGGATTCCCTCGCGTATTCGTAGACCCCTCCCTCCTTGGTCACGTGCTGCGCTATCTCAGAGAAGCTTATGCCTGTCAGCATGGCTATGAGGCCCGACAGTATTATAGATATTAGTATAGACGGGCCGGCCTTGCCTATGGCCATGCCTATTATGACGAATATGCCTGCGCCTATTATCGCGCCGAGGTTTATCATCACCGCCCCGAACAGGCCTATCACTCTGTTGAACTGCGCCATCAGATCATTTCACAATTGTAAAGCATTCGCATTGCGGTTAATCAGGCTGTATGCCCCGTAGCAGGTCATCTATGCTCTGCCCATAGCTGCACTTATTCACGCTTATCCCAAGGGAGTTCAGGTTCTGCTCCATCCTCGGATTGAGGTCTGCGCAGATCACCATGTTGACCTTGTTGTCTACGAGCATCTTGAGAAGTTTTCCGTGGCCGCCCTGCTCAGTCGCTTCATTGTTGTGCGGGTTCTCCACCGTTCTCTTTTCGGAAGCCTCATTGCCATCAACGCGCGCAATCACGAAATACTTTGACTTGCCGAAATGACCACTAACAACCTGTCCATCATCCGTAGGTATGCCGACTATCATTATACCACCTATATCATAAGTATGATGCAATCTAATTTATTACTTCAACCGGGGCCCTCCTTGCTCCTTGAAACCGATACCAGGCCTTCATAGCTACTTGGAAACTCAATACCTATAATACTGCCTACCTTTTTCTTCAGCTCTTCTGCATTCACCATATACTCCTCCTTGATGAATCCTGCTTTTTTTGTGCTGCATGGCGCACAATCACCTTCCTACCCTTATTACTGCTGAACCGCCTATCTTGCTCTGCTTTAAGAGAAGCATCGCGTTGTTCGTCTCTTCCAATGTGAATTCCCTTATCTGTGTCTTTATGGGGATTTTTGCTGCTAGGTCAAGGAACTCCCTGGCATCGCCCCTGGTGTAGTTGGCCACGCTTTTTACGCTTCTCTCTTCATAAAGCAGCCCGTAATCAAGCTCGGGTATCCTGCTCATGTATATATCTGCTATGGTCACATTGCCGCCGCGCTTAAGGTTTTTGAGTGCATATGGCACCAGCCTTCCGTCAGGTGCAAAGATTATTGCAGAGTCAAACAAGTAGGGAGGCTTGGAATCCGGCTTTCCCACCCACGCCGCACCAAGCGATTTTGCCTCCTTCTGGTGCTTCTCATCCCTCGTAAATACCAGCGTTTCGATGCCGAGGTACCTTGCTACTTGGATTATGATATGCGCAGATCCGCCGAAGCCAAACATTGCAAGTTTGTCCCCTTTTTTAACTGCCGAAAGCTTGAACGCCCTGTACCCTATTATGCCAGCGCAGAAAAGCGGCGACGCATGGGCTTCATCAAAACCTTTAGGTATTTTGAAAGCGTAGTCATCAGCTACGACAATGTATTCCGCGTATCCGCCGTTCTCGTCATAACCGGTAAACTTCATGTTTTCGCAGAGGTTTTCCATGCCCTTCTTGCAGAACTCGCACTTGCCGCACGCGGAGTTGATCCACGTTACCCCTACCATCTCTCCGACTTTATGATTCTTCACTGCTCTTCCGATTGCCACTACCTCACCAACGACTTGGTGGCCAGGAACGATATTCCGCTTATGTACTGGAAGCTCCCC
>JAKAVJ010000006.1 GCA_021827525.1 Microcaldota archaeon | reverse complement strand
CTGTTCGAGAAGGAGTTCATTGTGTTCTGGGACGTCCTTATAGCGATGTACCTGTACGGAGGCGCGAAGGCCGAGATGCAGAACGCATACATGAAGGAGTACACATCTGACTTGCACGTAAAGGACGTGATGAGCAGCAATTACGCAGTAGTGGAGAAGAATGCGTCGATGGAGCAGCTGTACAGGATAATGATGCGGGAGCGCACGCACATAATAATCATAAAGGACGGCAGCGGCATAAGGCTGGTCACGAAGCTGCAGCCGCAGGGTACGTTCAGCAAGCTGCCAAGCACAACCGCATATGAAGCCAGCGTGCCCCTGCCAGCAATAGACTGGGACGCGAAGCTGTCTAAGGCCCTTGAGATGATGGCTACCGAGAACATTGGGCTGCTTGCAGTAAAGAAGAGGGGCAGGTTTGTAGGAATTGTACTGGGGCAGCACCTGGAGTACGTGATAGCGCTCAGGATGGCAAAAAACAATCCGAACGCCAAGAAGAACGTGCCTGAAAAGGCTTAAATGCTATTAATAATATTTCCATACCTAATCATTTTAGGCGATTAGGCGACCTGGTGTATAGATGCTTCACGTTGAAAGGCTTGTAATCCACAATTTCAAATCCTTCAAGCATGCGAACATACAGTTCAGCCAGGGCTTCAACTGCATAGCCGGCCCTAACGGTTCTGGAAAGTCGAACATATGCGACGCACTGCTCTTCGTCCTAGGAGAACAATCCCTGCGCAGGCTCAGGGCAACGAACGTCACGCAGCTCATAAATGACACACGGGGCAATGAAAAGGACAAGGAGATGCACCCCACATATGTAAAGGCGGTGCTCGGAGGCGACATGCCTGCTGAGGTGCTGCGCACGATAAGGAACAACAAGATCATTTATAGGCTTAACGGCAAGAGGGTCACAAGGCAGGAGCTCGTATCGTTCCTCAATGAGAAGGGGAGCAGCATAAACGAGACCAACACAATAACGCAGGGCGAAATAGCCAAGCTCCTGGAATTGAACGCGAGGGAGAGGAGGGAGCTCATAGACATAGCTTCGGGCATAAAGGAGTTCGATGTCAAGAAGGACGCTGCGCTGAAGGAGCTTGACAAGGTCGAGACCAAAATCGGCGCGGCGCAGATGGTCCTTAACGAACGCATAGGTTTCATGGCGGAGTTAGAGAAGGAGAAGGAGCAGGCGGAGCAGTACGCGAAGCTGAGCGACATGGCAAAGCGCCTGAACTATTCTCTGCTGACGCGCAGGGAGAACGAGGTTCTAGTCGCATACAACAACGCGGTGAGGGATTATGAAGCCGGCAGGAAGAGCAAGGAGTCGCTTAGCGCGAGGCTGATGGAGATAGACGTGAGCGTATCGGACTTCTCGCAAAAGAGGGACGCTCTCTCAAAAAAGATAAACGAGAGCTCCATTGAGGCGAGCTCAACCAACAGGCTGCTCGAGCAGCTGAACAGGGATATCGCAGTCAAGGGCTCGGAGCTCGGCACTATAGAGAAAAGCCTGAAGGAGCTCGATGAGATGGGCAGGAAGCTGGCTGCGGATGCATCCGATATAGAGGAAAGGCTCAAGGAGGACGAATCCAACATCAAAGAGAGCGAGGCGAAGGCATCAGAACTCGAGATGCAGGTGCCTGCGGCGCAGGGCGAAGGTACTGATGATTCTGAAACCATATCTTCAGAGTACAAGGCATCCGTGGAAAAGCTGAACTCGTATGCAGGCATGATATCAGAGCTGAACAACAAGAAGGCATTGCTCAATGCCGATATGGATAGGATAGTCAAGTCAGTTGATGAACTGGATCATGATGAGGATAACGCAGACGCGAAGCTCAACGGGTTCGCAAAGCTCATTGATGCAAAGAGGAAGGAGCTCGAATCCAGCAATTCTGAGAAAGGAAGGATAATGAAAGAGGTGCTGGCGCTGCAGAAGAATATTGAGGCGCTCGTGGATGAGAGGTCTAAGGCGGACGCCGAAAAGCTGGGCATTAGGGAGCAGCTGGCACTTTCGGGCAATGCTTACGACAGGATAGAGAAGGCCCTGCGCGAAAAGATAGGCGATGGATTCTCCGGCAGGGTTGCAGGCATATGCAGCTACGACGACAAATACGCGCTAGCAGTCAACGCTTCGGCGTACAGCAGGCTCAACTACTTCGTTGTTGACAGGGTAGAAACTGCGGAGAAGGCGATAGAGGAGCTGAAGCGCTCCAAGCTGGGCAGGGCATCTTTCATACCAATCGAGGACTTGAAGACGAGGAAGCAGCCCGTAGAGAAGAACCTTGACAGCCTGATGTCACACATAAAGTTCGACAAGAAATTTGAGAAGGTTATGGAATACGTCTTCTCCAATGTGTACATAGTTGATGAGATACGCGACGCGAAGCGGCATGGGATAGGGGATGCGCGCTACGTAACACTGGACGGAAGCCTGCTTGATACATCTGGCATAATTACAGGGGGAAGCATGCGCGTGCAGGCTTCATCCACATCGCTTGAAGCGAAGCTGAGGTCGATATCGGCAAGGATAGACGAGATAAATGGCAGGATTAAGGATGGAGAGGCGAAGGTAGAGGCGCTGAAAAAGGAGCTTTCGCTGCGCGAATCTTCCGCTGTGAAGGCCGAAACAGAGCTTAAGTACCTTGAAGAATCTTATGCCAGCTCGAAAGCGACAAAGGAGGAGGCGGAGCGCATGCGCGAAAAGACCGCAAAGGAAGCCGGTGAACTGAAAAAAGGCATCGTGCAGCTCGATGAGAACCTGAAGAAGTACGCAGAGCTGTACGACAAGGAGAAGGAGGCTGGCGCATTGCTGTACAAAAAGCTTGATGCAGCGCTCTCTAGCACAGGGCTTCATGCCAACAGGAAGGAGCTTGCACGCATAAAAGAGGCAAGGGACAGTATAGAAAAGCTAAAGATCGACATAGCCGCGAAGAAGAAGGAGAGCGAGATGCTGTCGCAGAGGCTGTCCGAGATAAATGCAGAGATTAAGGCAAACGGTGAAAAGGCGAAGAAGCTCATGTCGGAAGGCAAGAGCACGTCTGCAGAAATCGCAAAGCTGAATGGCGAGCTCGCGAAGCTGCGCGAAAAGATGAAGGACTATGACGAGAGCACAAGAAGCACCTACCAGGAAGTGTCAAAGTATGACGAGCAGATATCTAAGCTGAGCAACGAGAAGGGCAGGATATCGGGCGAGCTCGAGAGGATAAACCGCGACCTGCTCGAAGCGGAGATGAAAAAGGCCCAGTCAGAGGTCAGGCTTGGGGATATAAGGGCAGAGCTGAACACTTATGGAAAGTACGACCCGATAGACCTGCCGATAGAGGAGATAGAGAAAGAGCTGGCCAGGTGCAAGCTAGGGATTGAGAAGCTCGGGACTGTGAACATGAAGGCACCGGAGCTGTACGAGAGCAGGAAGAAAGACGTAGAGGAGGCGCAGGGGCACATGAAGACGCTCGACGCCGAGAAGGCGTCCATAATGGACATGATAGACCAGATAGAGTCCAGGAAGCTCAATGTCTTCTTCGAGACCCTTGATGCAGTCAACAAGAACTTCAGCAAGCTCTACAGCTACATATTTCCAGGAAATGCCATGCTGGTATTGGACAAGAAGGACGACCCGTTCAATTCGGGGCTGTCGATAAGGATAGACACCGGCAAGAAGACTGTGGCGCCTGAGAGGTATTCCGGCGGACAGAAATCCCTGGTCATGCTGATGCTCATATTCTCCATACAGATGCGCAACCCTATGTCATTCTACATCTTCGATGAGATAGACAGCGCGCTGGACAAGGAGAATTCGAAAAAGCTTTCGCTGCTCATAAAGGAATTGAGCAGCAGATCGCAGTTCATAGTTGTCACGCACAATGACTCCATGATAGTGGCTGCAGACACAAAGATAGGCATAAGCATGCAGGGAGGGGAGTCGAAAGCGGTGGGCATTGCACTGGCAAGCGAATCAAGCGGCGCAGAGGGCATAAGCATAAAAGAATGATCATATGGCAGGGAAGACCAGCAGATCGAAGCATGCACCGAAGAGCTGGAGAGGCACGCAGAACCATTCAGTCACAGAGCCACGTAACGGAAAGAAGGGGGTAACCACATGGCCGCTCTACGTAATCTTCTTGATTCTGATTGCACTCTATGTGGTGGAACAGGGGAGCCAGCTATCAATAATATTCGGAACACTTGCGGCTTTCACAGTAATAGTAATAATAGTGATGGAGTTTACTTACAGCGTAAAGGACGAGGGGCTGAAGAGGAACCTCATAGAGGTAATTATTGCAATAGCTATAGTAGTGCTCATATGGTTCGCCCTGAGATTCTTCCTGGCTACCAATGATCCGATAGATGTGGTGCCAAGCTGCAGCATGCTCCCGGCATTGCAGAGAGGCGACCTGATAATGCTCCAGGGCTTCAACCTCAGTAATGTGCATGCACCCATAATAAACGTGACGCATGGGGAGTTTGATACCATGGAAAGCAACTTCAATTCCGAAAACCTGGTGTGCATGGCGTACACAAACACAAGCAGCGGTATGCAAGTTAGCCAGATAGTGCATAGCGGCTGGGGTGTCGGGCTTTTCAAGTTCTTCGATGGCAGATATTATCCGATACCTGCCGGTTATCAGAATAACAACCTTGTAAGGTATTACTGCGGCAGCAGGGCTGTGAAATTCAGCAACGGGACTGTAGAGAACGAAGCGTATACAACAGGCATAGACGTGCTGGGCCATAGCGTATATGGCGATGCGAACAACACCATAATAGTCTATAGGACACTTCCAAGCGATTACTTCTACACGCTTGGAGATGCCTACGTGGTGCATAGGGTGTATGCAGTGCTGAATGTATCTGGAAGCTACTACGCACTGACCAAGGGAGACAACAACCCCGGACTGGACATGCAGTATGGCAACTACCCGATAAACCAGAGCCATGTATCTGGTAGGGTTATAGCAAGCGTGCCGTATCTGGGCTATATCAAGCTGATGTTCAGCGGCGACATTGCACAGCCTGCAGGGTGCAACTCGGTCGTGCAGCATTAATGCAATATAAGCCTTGGCACATATATTTTATAGCCTTGGCGTACAAAGTATTTGATGATTTGATGATCTCCCATGAAAACGTGGATATGCCCACTATGATAATCTTCCTGGTGCTGGTCGCCTTGGCGATAGTGGTATTTGCAGCAGGAATATTCTTCCACTATTCTGTTTTCATGATGGGCTTCGCGCCCCTTATAGGAGCCCTCGGAATATTCTGGCTGTTCTTCTGGATAATGTTGTTGGTGCTGTTTTTCCGGTGGATATTTGGATTCGGTAGGCACAGGAGGACCTGGTACAGGGAAGAGAGAGCGGAATGGATAGCCAAGGAGAGATATGCTAGAGGGGACATAAGCAAGAAGGAATTCGAGGAGATCATGAAGAAGCTCCACGAGTATTGATGCAGTGTTAATATGACAGCAAAAAGCAACCCCGTCACGAAAGGATCAAAGAGCAGGATACTGCTTTTCAACACCATGGGCAGGAAGCTCGAAAAGTTTGTGCCGATAGAGAAGGGCGTGGTGCGCATGTATTCTTGCGGGCCCACGGTATACAGCTATCCGCACATGGGCAATATGTTTGCATACATTTTCGTAGACCTGCTGCGCAGGACCTTGGAATACAACAAGTACAGAGTGATAAGCGTAAGGAACATAACTGACGTAGGCCATCTGACAAGCCAGGCCGATGCCGGTGAGGACAAGATGGAGAGAGAGGCGCAGAAGGAGCACAAAACTGCATATGAGATTGCAAAATTTTATGAGGATGCGTTTTTCAGGTATTGCGATGCACTTAATTGCCTGAGGCCTGCAGTGTCGCCCAGGGCAACGGAGCACATCAATGAGATGGTAAGCCTTGTGGGCGAGCTTGAGCGAAAAGGATACACCTACAGGATAGACGACGGCATATATTATGACAGCTCAAAGTTCAGGGACTATGGTGCGCTGACAGGCATGAATTTTGAGCAGCTGAACCATTACCTTATATTCGGCGAAAGGGTGGAGACAGTACCTGGCAAAAAGCACGTGACGGATTTCGCGCTGTGGAAATTCTCACCGAAGGATGCGAAGAGACAGATGGAGTGGGACAGCCCATGGGGCGTAGGGTTCCCTGGATGGCACATAGAATGCTCAGCGATGTCGATGAAATACCTTGGCGAGACCTTCGATATCCACACAGGGGGAGTGGACCATATACCGATACACCACACGAACGAGATAGCGCAGAGCGAAGGCGCTACGGGCAAGAAGTTCGTGAATTACTGGATGCATAACGAGTTCGTACTTGTAGACGGGAAGAAGATGGCGAAATCCGCTGGGAATTTCTTCACGCTTGACGATCTGCTGAAGAAAGGATATGCATGGAGGGATATAAGGTACCTGCTCATTTCCGTGCATTACAGGAGCCAGCCCAACATAACGGACAGATCCCTTGAGGGCGCCAGGGGTGCTGTGAAGAGGCTGTCTGATTTTATAACAAGGCTCGGCAATGCAGAGAGCATGAAGCCTGATGACAAAGAAGCGAAGCGCGCGATAAAGGAAGCGAAGGATTCCTTCATCAGATCCATAAACACGGACCTCAACATGCCCGAAGCATTAAAGGCAGTTTTTATGATGGTAAACACAGTGAATAAGCTCATAGATAGAAAGGGCCTTTCGAAGAGAGGTGCGAAGGCGGTGCTCAAGGCTCTGCTATCGTTCGACAGCGTGCTGGGCCTCAGGCTCGACGAGTTTGCAGACATGGCAAAGGGCAGGCTTGACCCTGTAGTGGAAAAGCTGATAAAGCTCAGAAAGGAGGCCAGGAAGAATGGCAATTACGCATTGGCTGACGAAATAAGGAAGAGGCTGAAGGATGAGTATGGGATAGAGGTAGAAGATACAGGTAACGGCGAGGTCATAAAAAGGGCTTGATCCGGTCCGGCAGTTTGAAGGCGTATATATATTTCCTGATTATTTAGTATTCTTATGCAAGATGTGTGCCATGTGCTAAATAACGTAGGTTGATTTGGTCCTACTGCGCGCATGCAACACAAGACATATGAGAGTGCTGTGCCGCTTTCCGTAGCAATACTTATATATCTTTCTTTATAGAAATTATAGAGTGCATTTCTAGACCGCTTTTTCGGTTCTGATATTCCTGATGGTTTTTATGGCTGACATAACCAACGACA
>JAKAVJ010000019.1 GCA_021827525.1 Microcaldota archaeon | reverse complement strand
GGAAGCCGATGGTCGGCATAGGCGCAGCATGGAGCGAGACAGGCCCGTGCAACATACACACGCTTATGCTCGGCAGGCAGGCAGCCAAAGGCGTTGCTGCAAACGGAATAACCTCATTTCTGTTCGCAACTCCTGTGGTTATAGACGGCATAGCGATGGGCTCCGAAGGGATGAAATACTCGCTGGTAAGCAGAGAGGTAATAGCCGATACTGTGGAAATGATGATAAAGTCCAACGGCTATGATGGGTTCGTAGGGATATCGGGATGCGACAAGACAAGCCCTGCTATGATGATGGCGATGGCGAGGATGAACCTGCCGTCAATACTGCTCTATGGGGGTACCACGCTCAACGGCAATCTACGCGGCGAGAAGATAACCATGCAGGAGATATTTGAGGGAGTCGGGTCATATTCCAGCGGCAAGATGTCGATAAAAGAGCTCAAGGAGATCGAGGACAACGCAATACCATCAGCAGGCACGTGCGCCGGGCTCTATACTGCGAACACGATGGGAATGATGACGGAAGTGTTGGGTCTCGCGCTGCCAGGAAGCGCATCCATACCTGCAGTAGATGGAGGCAAGTCAGATTACGCGTACAGGACAGGGGAAGCCATGCTCACCATAATGGAGAACGGGATAAAGCCGAGGGATATACTGACCTACGAGGCCTTCGAAAACGCAATCACGGTTCTCATGGCAAGCGGCGGCTCCACCAATGCTGTGCTGCACCTGCTCGCGATAGCGCACGAGGCATCAGTGAAACTGACCTTGGACGATTTCACGAGGATAGGGAACAAGACGGCCGAGATAGTCAACATGAAGCCCGGCGGATCATTTACAATGGAGGACCTGAACAACTACGGCGGCGTTCCGCTGATAATGAAAAAGCTCATAAAGGCAAATCTGATAAACTCGGACCAGATAACAGTGACAGGAAAGACAATAAAGGAAAACTTCGAGGGCATCAAGCTAACAGAAGATAATCCTGACATAGTAAGGGATGTGAAGAAGCCATTCCACAATGCTGGCGGCATACACATATTGAAGGGCAGCCTAGCTCCAGAAGGGGCAGTGATAAAGGCATCAGCTTCAGGCATACTCTCGCATAAAGGGCCTGCGGTCGTATTCGATTCGGAGCAGGAGGCATTCGCGGCAGTAACAAAAGGCAAGGTGAAAAAAGGGGACGTAGTAATAATAAGGTATGAAGGGCCGAAAGGCGGTCCAGGCATGCGCGAAATGCTTTCAGTGACTGCAGCGATAATAGGCCGCGGCCTGGGAGAAAGCGTTGCGCTTGTGACTGACGGAAGGTTTTCTGGGGCGACACGCGGACTGATGATAGGACACGTCACTCCTGAGGCATATGTCGGAGGCTCGATTGCGCTCGTGAAAGATGGCGACATGATAAGCATAGATGTTGCAAAGGACAGGCTAGACCTAAATGTAAACAGCGAAGAGCTGGAAAAGAGGCGCAAGGCGCTGAAGCCGAGGGCTCCATTATACACGACTGGCCTGCTGTCGCATTATGCGAAGCTAGTTACCGATGCATCGCATGGAGCAGTGCTTTCCTGACTACTTAGCTGCCTTCCAGGTGCCTTTTACGACCCACGGTGGCTCGTCAGGGTTGAACGGTTCCATTCCGTCTACTTTGTACTCCTCCAGTATGCGCTCGTTGATCTCTATTCCGAGCCCAGGCTTGCCGCTTATCATATAAGCTCCGTCTTCAAGCTTGTACCCGCTCTTCACAACCTTCTTCTTCCAGTCCGGCCAGAAATGCTCGAAGCTCTCCTGCATGAAGAAGTTCGGTATTGTCACGTCTATATTGAGCGTAGCTGCGGTCTGTATGGGCCCGAAGGCGTTGTGGAACGCAACTTCAGCACCAAAAGACTCGGCCATCGATGCAATCTTCTTGCCCTCAAGAATGCCCCTCGCATTGGTTATGTCGGGCTGCAGTATGTCAATCAGGTCGTCAACAAGATATGGCAGGAACAGGTTTTTGTTCATCACCCTCTCTCCTAGCGCTATCGGTATGTTTGTCGTATCCCTGAGCCTTTTGAGCCCCACTATATTATCCGGATGCACCGGCTCCTCTATGAAAGCGGGCTTAAGGCCCTCAAGGGCTCTTGCGATGCTTATTGCTGCATTGGCATTGAACCTCCCATGGCACTCTATCAGCACGTCTGCGCCTTTGGTCGCATCCTTTACCGCACCTACAACATCAGCCGCATGCTCTACATGCTTCTTGTCTATGACATCGTAGGCGTTGCCAAACGGGTCGAATTTCATCGCTTTGAAGCCGGCTTTTGAAACCTCCTTTGCCTTCTTTGCAAAACTGTCCGCAGAGACGCAGTCCGAATACCAACCGTTTGCATAGCCCTGTATGCTCTCATTAAGCATCCCCCCAAGCATCTTGTATACTGGCATGCCATAAACCTTTCCCATTATGTCCCAAGATGCTATTTCAAAAGCGCTGAAAGCGGAAGTGGTCTCCATGGATTCGGGCATGTAGAACGAATGCTTGTAGACTTCGAGCGAATTCCTCTCTATGTCTGTAGGATCCTTGCCCTTCAGTATCCTTGCTATCTCCCTTGCCTCCTCCATAACTGGCTTGGTCATCAATGTGGTTGGCGCCTCTCCATACCCTACCACTCCATCAGATGTGGTCAGCCTAAGCACTATTATCGTAGAACTCCAAGGGCTCGAAGTCTCACCCTTGCTTATATCCCCTACTTCTATTATGTCAATATCCCTTATCTTGCTCATGCACTCACCTGTATACACTACGCTCTGCACCAAACCATAAATAGTTTCTCAACCGATGTAGATACATATATAATCGGCATCATGGCTCGCGCATGCAGCCGTGTTGAAGAATGCAGATAATGGGCGGAATTGATGTTATACCAGCACAGGAAATATGGTATGGTCACGCCGACAGTGACGCTCTCAAATCGCGGCGCCATAGATTCTGAAGCGGCAAAATCACTGATGCACTTCCTTAAAAAGTCAGGCGTAAAGGGCGCCTTCATTGCAGGATCTACAGGCAACACGCCAATGCTGAGCATGCAGGAGCACAAGTCGCTATTAAGTCAGTATATACAATACGCAAAGGACGAGCACTTAGCAACATTCGCAGGCATAGGCAGGGACTCTATCGATGAGACATTAGTAATGGGCAAATATGCCATAGACATCGGCGCAGACAAGCTCGTCATAGTGACACCGTACTATATCAAGGAGGACCAGAAGCAGATGCATTCCTACTACTCAAAGCTGCTAGGCAAGCTCGATTCAAGTGCGCTCATATACAATGTTCCATCGCTCACCGGCAATAACATAGAGGCCGAGACTGTCGCAAGGCTCGCAAGAGAGAACGTCAACCTCGAAGGAGTCAAATCCACCAACACAGACTTCAACCAGTTCCAGAAACTGATATATTACACCGAGAAAGACTTCATGGTCTTCCAGGGGTACGACCATCTTCTGCTCCCATCCCTCGAGCTTGGCGCTTCTGGAGGGGTATGCGGCACCACCAATTTCGCAGATGTTGCAGTAAGGCTTTACTCATCATACAGCAAAAAGGAAATTGACAAGAGCATCAAGCTCCACAAGAGGCTTTCTGGAATATACCACCTTCTTGAGCCATATGAGTTCCCCGCGGCATACAATGCAATGTTCTACAAGCTAATCATGGGCCGCGCAGTAGGCGGCGAAGCCGACCTGTTTGGTAAAATAGGCAAGAAAGAGGTCAACTCACTGTCGAAGACACTGAAAGAACTAGTATGATCATAAAGCCTACATTACAAAGACATTTTTTATCCGCGATTTTTCATTGAGCACATCATATGTCTTGAAGGCGCTTACGGGGAACCTTGTTATCAGCTTCTCCAATACGCCCCCATATCTCTTCTCTACCTCAATCATATCATTTACGCCCATCTCAAAATGGGCCCTGTTGGAATTGACGCTGCCGAAAACTATCCTGTTGCCTAGAACCATGTCATAGCCAAGCTTTGCAATATCGATGCTTTCCATCGATGTTCCTCCAGTAACGCTGAGAAGGCAATCTACGCCGTTTATTCCAGTTATTCCAAGCGAGCCCCTCACGGCATCCGGATTACCTGTAGCCTCGATGACAATATCTATGTTCTTGCCGATGGTTTTAGGCAATGAGCCAATGCCGTCCTTGGAAGAATCTATGTGCTCTATGCCAAGGGCTTCAAATATGTCGTTCTTGACGCCGCTGGCGCTGGACCTGTCTACGGAGAAGACATCAATGCCCCTGAGCCTCAGCTGCATCGCAGCGAACAGGCCCACTGATCCCGTGCCTAACACTACTGCAGTGTGGGGCTTCCATATCATGCGTTTCTGAATCGCAAATATCTGCGATATCGCCTTCTCCGTTATGCTGAAAGGTTCAAGCATCACCGCAACTCCCTTTATGGAGTCTGGTATCTTTACCAGGAAGTCAGGCACTTCTTTGTAATATTCTGCCATGTATCCGTGCGCGCCTTTTATGCCCCTCTCGGTATAGTTGCCGGTAAGGCACATATCTGACTGCCCGTTGACGCAGTTTATGCAGCTGTCGGGCCTCCTTACGGTGGCAACTACCAACTCGTCTTTCTTGAAGCCTTTTACGCCGCTTCCAACATCTTCCACTACGCCTATCGCCTCGTGCCCTACTATTAGATATTCGCTGCCCGCTGGCGCCTCTCCGTATAAGCCTTCCCCAATCTCTTTGTCCGTGCCGTCCATGCCGACCTCTATCACCTTCACGAGCACCTCGTTGCTTCCAATCGCTGGTTTATCGACATCCCTGACCATAAGGCTGCCCTTCACTTTAGGTACTACCGTCACTGCCTTGATACAATCACCTAATCAATATTGCCCTTGCGGGGGCACCGTCGCACTTAATCTTGAGAGGCAGGCCTATGAATGTATAAGTCCCTGCAGGAACTCCTTTAAGGTACACCCCCTCAAAGAGAGTCATATTCTCTATCGTAATCTCATGCACTATGTCGTCGGTATTGAACTTCTTAATGCTGAGGTAGTCTATGCCAAGCGTCTTTACCCCCTTAGAAACGAGGTATCTGGCTCCGTCCTCTGACAGGTGTGCAAAATCCTTCCTAAAGGTCTTATACTGCTTCAGCGAGTTGTTGGTCTTGAGCAGTATTATATCCCCCTTGCCTATTCTGAACTTTCTCAGCTCCTGCGCACCTATCACATCGCCCTCTTTTGTTAGGTCAAGAACTTTGCATCTGCCGTAGAAAGTATCAACGGGCAGCCTGTCCGCCGTTTTCCCTCCAGCTTTTATGTGCCTTTCAGCATCCGCATGGGTGCCTGTATGGCTGCCCATGTGTATCAGGGAAACGTTAGTCGGGCTCTTCGGAATGCTTGAGTGCCTATAGATATGCAGCTCTGGATCATGGGGGTATACTAGCATGTCCTCTTCTATAGTCATAGAAATATCATAGATCTTCATGCTCACCGAGCAGTATATATGTTTTAAAGGTTAAATAACAATTCTGTCAAAGATAATACATAGATAAAGGGATTCAATTGAGCCTTGATTACGGTATAATAGGAAACTGCAGGACAGTCGCACTCGTCAAGAGCGATACATCAATAGATTGGCTGTGCCTACCGCGCTTTGATTCACCTTCCATATTCTCAAAGATTCTGGATAAAGAGAAGGGAGGCAGCTTCAAGATATATCCAGTTGGCGAATATAGCATTAGGCAGTCATACGTGGAGAACACAAATGTCATCAAGACTACGTTCTACAACAGCGAATCGGAATTCGATGTGATAGACTATTTCCCATATTATAGGAAAGGCAGCATCACCCTGAGGAACTCTGAGATTCACAGGGTCATAGTGCGCAGGCGTGGCAAGCCGATAGTACGCGTGCTGATAAATCCAATAATGGAATACAACAAATATGTGCCCGGCAAGCAGATTGAAGGAGACAGGCTGGTATTCTCATATAAAAACACCAAATTGCACATATACTCTAACCTTGGCCTGAAGGAGCTCTATGCAGGCGAAGAGATCGCCTTGCCGGAAAAGGGATATATCGTATTGGCGTATAACAAGCTCAAGTATTTCGCGAATATCAAATACATAATGCAGGAGATGGAAAGCACCATAGGTTATTGGAAATCGTGGTCGAAGGAAATCAAGGGAGGCAGCAAGTACCGTGAGCTCAAAGTCCGCTCTGCATTGGTCCTGCGCCTGCTGACATATGAGGATACCGGGGCCATAGTAGCTGCGGGCACTACCTCAATTCCAGAGGTGAAAGGCTCGGTAAGGAACTGGGACTACCGCTACTCGTGGGTGCGTGATTCATCATTCACAGTGCAGGCGCTGATAAAGCTTGGCCTTATAGGGCCTGCATATAGCTTCATAAAATGGCTCAATATGATATATGCAGAGCATGGAGTAAGCCTGCAGGCGCTGTTCAAGGTCAACGGCGGCGATTACATCAGCGAGTCGATACTGACAAATATGGCAGGCTATGGCGGTTCGAAGCCGATACGCATAGGCAATGAGGCATACAAGCAGCGCCAGATAGACATAATCGGCGAGCTGGTCAACTCGCTGTACCTGTTCTACCTGAAGCACAACGCCAGCCCTGAAATCGGCGAGATAAGCTGGGATCTGATATTCGGTTTTGTCGAGACCGCAATCAAGGAATGGAAGGAGAAGGACCACAGCATATGGGAGTTCAGGGGCACTAACAGGCACTACACATTCTCCAAGGCGATGTGCTGGGTGGCAGTTGATAGGGGCATAAAGATTGCGAAGAAGCTTGGGCATTCCGATGTAACAGAACGGTGGTCTAAGGCAAGGGACGAGATAAAATCAAGCGTAATGAAGCATGGATGGAACAGCAAGGCACAGGCATTCACGCAGTACTACGGTTCAAGCAGCCTCGATGCAAGCCTTTTGCTCATGCCGGCATTCGGCATAATAAGCTGGAGGGACAAGAAGATGCTGAGCACCATAGAAGCGATAAGGAAAGAGCTCACAAACGGGCCATTTGTGATGCGCTACAAGAGCAAGGACGAGTTTGGCACGCCGAAGAGCGCCTTTATAGCATGCTCCTTCTGGTTCATAGATGCCCTTTACCATACCGGAAAAAGGAAAGAGGCTTTAAATATGTTTAAGCGCATAATACTATTTCAAAACCACATGGGCTTGCTATCAGAGGACATAGACATGGAGAACAACGAGCTGCTTGGCAATTTCCCGCAGGCATACTCGCACATAGCTTTGATAAATACCATTGCTACTATATTTGGCGAAAGGTAAAGCATGATAAACCTTTATAATCCGCAGAATGTCGGGCTGATAAGCGCCCTTGTCATATC
>JAKAVJ010000029.1:5990-7524 GCA_021827525.1 Microcaldota archaeon | reverse complement strand
CTATTGTTTAATCTCGTGAAAATTCCTTTTTGGGATTGGATGCAGTCTTGAGGAATGCAAAGAGGATATCGTAGATTGCTTTTAAGAATTGCGTCGACTCCAGTCGATGCTGCTGGAGGGCACTGCTATCAGATTTCGACAGCCATGCAAGTCGGCCCTATGGCTTCATAGGACGGCGTACGGCTCAGTAACACGTAGTCAATCTACCGTAGGGAGGCGGATAACCTTTGGAAACGAAGGGTAATACACCATAGGCTAAGGCATCTGGAAGGAGCTTTAGCTTAAAAGGTACGCAAATTGCAGCGCAACCGCCTTACGATGAGACTGCGGCGGATCAAGCAGATGGCGGGATAACGGCCCACCATACTTATAACCCGTAGGGGATGTGGGAGCATAGGCCCCGAGAAGGGCACTGAGACAAGGGTCCTAGCGCTACGGCGTGCAGCAGGCGCGCAAACTCCACAATGCGCGAAAGCGTGATGGGGGGAATCTGAGTGGTTCACTTCGGTGAACCTTTTGCCAAGTATAGCAAGCTTGGCGAATAAGTGCTGGGCAAGACCGGTGGCAGCCGCCACGGTAATACCGGCAGCACAAGTGGTGTCCACGATTATTGGGCTTAAAGCGCTCGTAGCTGGCCCGTGCCGTCTTGCGTGAAATATTGGCGCTCAACGTCAATGCGTGCGTAAGATACCCACGGGCTAGGGAGCGGGTGAGGTAAGGAGTACTTATGGGGAAGGGGTTAAATCCTGTAATCCTATAAGGACTAACGGTGGCGAAGGCGCCTTACCAGAACGCATCCGACAGTGAGGAGCGAAGGCTAGGAGAACGAATCGGATTAGATACCCGAGTAGCCCTAGCAGTAAATTATGCAGACTCTGGTGTTGCAAATGTCTCGAACGTTTGCAGTACCGTAGCGAAAGTGTTAAGTCTGCCGCCTGGGGAGTACGGCCGCAAGGTTAAAACTTAAAGCAATTGGCGGGGGAGCACACCAGGGGTGGATGCTGCGGTTTAATTGAATCCAACGTCGGAAATATTACCAGGAGCGACGGCAGGATGAAGGTCAGACTAAAGATCTTACCTGACGAGCCGAGAGGTAGTGCATGGCGACCGTCAGCTCGTGGTGCGAACTGTCCGGTTAAGTCCGGTAACGAGCGAGACCCTTATGAATAGTTGCCACCGGCTTAGAGATAAGCCGAGCACTCTATTTGGACCGCCTCTGTTTAAAGAGGAGGAAGGAGAGGGCGACGATACGTCAGTATGCTCTGAATCTCCTGGGCTACACGCGGCATACAAAGGTTGGTACAATGAGATGCAATGCCGAAAGGCAAAGCCAAACCCCTAAAACCGACCTAAGTTCGGATTGAGGGCTGAAACTCGCCCTCATGAAGATGGGATCCCTAGTAATCGCTTGTCACTAAACTGTGATGAGCCGAAAGGCATATATTAATCATCGGTAGTGTATTACCGGTGACTATATGCCAATCAAATCCTTTGCAACCCTCTATGAAGAAGTAATGCAGGCACAGCGCCAATG
>JAKAVJ010000029.1:0-5368 GCA_021827525.1 Microcaldota archaeon | reverse complement strand
AATGATGCTTTAGAGATACTTAAAGATGAATATGATAAAGTCCTGCAAAATCCTTCTTCTAGAGAGGTTGTCAAAGCGGTAAAAGATTTGATCGGCTCTACAGTGTGAATTCGAGCGGTGAATCTGTCCCTGCTCCTTGCACACACCGCCTGCCAATCCACCCAAGTGGGGTCCTAGTGAGGCAGTACCTTCGGGTACTTTCGAGTTAGGGTTCTGTGAGGAGGGGTAAGGCATAACAAGGTATCCGTAGGGGAACCTGCGGATAGATCACCTCAACTATATTGTGTGCAAATAAAGCGCGATGTCCTCGCATTAATCCTCAAGCTGCATCCGTTTTGTAGCTGATCAGCGCGAGCCATGCAAAAAAACAGTCATTCTACAGCTATGCCTCTTTGGATAAGCTGTCCCCTATTATTCCGGCAGCTATGGCCGAAGGGTTTATTATGTGCTCGATATCCAGCTCCTTGAGGTGCTTCTCTACCTCCTCTGTGGCAGCGACCACCATCACGTTCTTATTGCCGGCAATGGCTTTCGCCACAATTGCAGCATAGACGGTCCTTGAGACGTCTCGCACGTCCACAACTATCCTCTTGGCTTTATCAAGCCTGAACGCCTTCATATCGACCTCGGAGGTTATGTCCGCAACATATGCATTGAATCCCTCGTCCTTGAGCTTGTCTGCAAGGGACTTGTCCTCAGTAACTATGACAAATTTCCTCTTCTGTTTTTTAAGCTTGCTCGCAACAAGCGCATTGGTGGTATCAAAGCCTATCAATACAACATGCCCTGTCAGCATCCTCTTCTCAAGTCCGGATATCTTCCCGGAGAGCTTTGTAAGCCTGGAATTCACAAATTCACCCGATATTGCAGTTATTGCAGCCAAGAACACGCCGAGCCCCGAGAGTATAAGCGCCATGTCGAATACCCTGGCAATGTTGCTCACAGGCACTATGTCCCCATATCCGACTGTGCTTATAGTAGTAACGGTGAAGTATAGCGCTTCTATCCAGCTGCTTATGCGCACACTGAAGTTCGTGCTGTTATGGCCAAGTGCATAAGTTCCTATAGTGCCAAACGCGAGCACCGCTGCCAAAGCAATCGCATACGCGATTATTGTTGTCTGCGAAGCCATATATGGTGCTTTTGCAGTGCAAGTATAAATCATTTGCTGGTGAATACTAATAGATGTCCAAAAAACTAAGCCTCAATCCGAACGTCAGCTATGCGCTGGGCGCATGCAGCCACACGATAAGGGATTACATAGGGATGAGCAGCCACAACGAGAAAGTCGTGGAGAAGTTCGTGAAGATAGCGATAGATGAGTTCGGCATAGAGCCCAACAAGATACTCATTGGCGAAGAGCAGGGAGTCTCGCAGGTGAAGTTCTACAACTCCAAGCTTAAGAAGCTGATGATCGATGCGCTGGAGAGGAAAACCCGCTTGTTCAAGTACCGCAACGATTATTCAGCCGAGTACATAGCCGGCCTGTTCGACGTGTACGGAGGCATCAACGCCAAGGGCCCTTACCTGGTGGGAATGGACAGCGGCGACATGCTGATTCTTGAGAATGCAGGCGTGCACACGATGCAGCAGGGCTCTAAGTCGTACATAATAAATCCAGGTGCTTTCCTGGAGCTCGTCGCGGGGCACAGCGTACTGGTACCCAGCCAGAAGACCAGCAAGAGCCATGCCGCAGCCAGATGATCCTGCAGTCAGCAAATACGCCGCAGCGCAGTCACGTATACCTATAGTTGTTTATCCAGCCGTAATAGCTCCCGTTGTAGAACTGGCTGCCATATGTGTTGCCGCTATAATCGTTGGCGTTGCCGTTGAGTGGAATCCAGAGCGCAAGCTTGTCGAGCTCTTCTGGCGGCTCGCCTATGCCCTTATCATAAAGGTATTTCACTCCCTGCGCACTTATTGATTCGTTGTACACTTGGATATTCGACAGAGAGCCGTTGTACCAGAACCTGCTCCCGGAATATATGGGCGAGTACATATTTCCCAGTGATATATAGCCTTTGGGCGGAAGTAGGGTGCCAGGTGCCTTGGTGCTATTCACCAGATTGCCGTTTATATACAGGTCAAGGTAAGTTCCATTATACGTGGTCGCTACGAAAATCCATTTGTTATAGTCTCCTTGCGTAAAATCTGCGGTCACCCATTCCCACTGCGCTCCGCCATATGTAGTATTGAATATGCAGGCTGCAGCCTTGAAATAATCCGGCTGCGCATTGCTCGGCGCGCTTGCGGGATAGCCTGGCGCAGCGATCAGTATTACGCCTGTGTCATTCGGCCCGCTGGAATACGAAGTGTAGCATACATCGGCGCCAAGCGACACCGGTATCTGCTCCGTCCCGGTCTGACCTTTTACATATATCCAAGATGTGACTGCAAACTGCCCCTTATTCATGAGGGACAATGCCGATATGGGTGCGCTTATGTTTGTTGAATGGCCGTTAAAGCTGGCCACGAATTGCGGCAGGTAGCCGTTGCATTCCCCAGACAAGGAGATATAGGCAAGAGTGGACGGTCCTTCGGGTCTGTAAACATAGCATGCACCCGGCGCTACGTGGGGTTCCAGGCTAAGAACATTGAAGACTCCAAGCTCAAACAAAGCTGCAAGAACTACTGCAATGATAAGGATAGCCCAGCCATAGGTCATCAGGTATTCCATTGCGCTCTGCAGTCTCACAAACCCCGCCCAACCAAAACGTATAATGCAACATGTCATTTTTGGTGCTTCATATATAAATGTGTTTCACTCTATATAATATAAAATTTTTGCAGTGATTTCTATGATGCCAAACATGGACCCGAGGGCGCTGAAGAATCTAATGTCCAAGATGGGTATAAAATCTTCCGAGGTAAATGCGGATTCAGTCACCATAGCGTGCAGCGACCGCGACATACTGGTACACAATCCCCAGGTGACTAGGATAGAGGCGCAGGGCATGGTGAGCTTCCAGATATCCGGAGATATAGAAGAGAAGGAGAAGAGCGTCAATGTTGAAATAACAGATGAAGACATACGCATGGTAATGGAGAAGACAGGTATAGACGACAGGGACAGGGCAGAGCAGGCGCTCAAGGATACGAATGGCGACATAGCAGAAGCCATAATGAGGATTAAGGAGCAGGCATAAGCTGCTTATTCCTGCGCTGCCTCCTGGCCTGGCTTATCGACCCTGTACGCATGTGCGTACCTCACCCCATCTACTCTCTTGACGTTCTCCTGCCGTATCACATCGCTGTCTATTGCTACATCAACGGCTTCATCGCCGATTATATTCGCGGCCTTTATCGCATCCCTGACTATCAGCGCCTTTGCCTGCCCCGGCTCCACCAGATCTCCCTTGTAGAATTCGGAATAGTTCCTTATATCTATATACACATCACCCTCCTCAAGCACCCGGTCTATAAGGGAAGAATCGCACATCGCCAGTATGATGCCATCATCGGTGTTATGGAACTTTATATATATCATCGGATAACCAATCAACGTTTCAACCGTACTTGTACATGAACACAGTTGCAAGCATGTAGAGGACCGCATACCAGAGCAGCCATATCCCTCCTGCAAGGTTATGCTGCGACGTTGCAAAGACACCGAGAACTATCAGCGCTATTCCCATGGCGAGCTCCATCTTCGTGTTAGTTATTGCGAACAATATGTCGTGCTTCCTCCTATTGCTTGGCCTGTTCCACTTGAGCGATGGATTCTTGCCCAGTATTGCGGCGAAAGCCGCCTTTGTCCTCACTATTGCAAGGCTGAAGTTCAACATGAATATCATGAGCCCCTTCTTGACCGAGTTGAAATATATCTTTGTTATTATCACAGGGGCAAGAAGTGACAGTATGAATGCCAGGCCGCCGAATATCTCCAAGTCCGTGCCGATGTATTGCTGCTGGAACACTTGGCCTATTGTGATAGGCACAAAATGCACTGCCGAGAAGACTATCATTATAGACACAAGAGTGAATAGCACAAGCACCACAGATATATAGTTCAAGCCGAAGCCGTGCGTTATGTAGTCTATGTGCGACAGCGGGCTCATGCTCTTGGGCTTCTTGTGCTTGTAGAAGTACCATAGGAACTGCGTGTCGCCGTAATTGTAGCGCCACTGCTGCCTCACTAGCTCGGTAAACGACTTTATCGGCTTGCCTTCGGCGTATACCACGGGCACATATAGGCTGTGGTACTTCTTCATGTCAGCTTCGAAGCTGAAGAAGGTATCCTCTATCACGTACTCGGGGAAGCCTCCAAGCTTCTCCAATACGCTCCTCCTTATTATGCCGCATGATCCAGCAAATATGGCAGTATTGTTGCTGCCTCTCGCCTGCTGTATGAACTTGAAGAAGAAAGCATCGAACAGCCCTATCGACTGCTCGAAAAGCCCGCTGCTCTTCTTGTACATCTTCTCTGTCTGTATATAAGCAAGCTTCTTGTCAGAGAAGTATGGCAGCAAGTCGACAAGGAAATCCCTATTGACAAGGTATTCATCATAGTCGAATATCGCTAAGAACTCCTCATGTATGCCCTTGATCACATTGTTCAATGCCCCTGCCTTGAACCCCTTCCTGTTGTCCCTGTGTATATACGTTATGTTGTTGCTTGCGCAGAACTTTGATATTGCGCTCGCCTTCTCCACATCTGTTGAATCGTCCGCAATGTAAAGGTGCAGCAGCTTACTGGGGTAGTTGAGATCGAAAAGCCTCAGCACGTTCTTCTCAACGCGCTCCACCTCTTCGTTGTACAGCGGCACTATGACTGCTACTTCTGGCATCTTTTTCAGCGGTCTCGTCCTGCTCTTCAGCGCGTTAAGGTACCTGTCATAGAAATACGACCTGTAATAGAATGCCGAAGCAAATATGTTGAAGAAGCCTGATACCACTGAGAGGATGGTGAACAGTATTGCCAGTATGTACATGTACAGGCTATGCGATATGTAAATCAGGTATGCAGAAAAGCCTATCCCTGCCACTGCCATTACTACAAATATCGCTACCGTTATTATCCTTATGGAGAACTTCTTGTCGTTGTCCTCATTATAGAAGCGCATCAGCTACCACATATTATGTTAATAATAATGTAAATACATTAACACATATAAGCCTATAAATATAAGCGTTTTGCAACATTGCGGCAAGCCTAGCTCTCCAGTCCATGATCGCAGGTGCGCGCAGATCCGGCTGCGCGCTTGCCATAGCCATAAAAATTGCTCGCTGCTAAAATATAATGTGCCAGGGTGGCGGAATCCGGTAACGCGCCGGTCTCGAGTTTGCAAAACATCGAGAGCTGAATTGTGATGCAACAGGCAAACCGGTGTCCGCAAGGACGTTAGGGTTCAAATCCCTACCCTGGCGC
>JAKAVJ010000016.1 GCA_021827525.1 Microcaldota archaeon | reverse complement strand
CGTCCTTTACGTGCAAGTCAGATGTGTACTCCTTCATGTATGCGTTCTGCATCTCGGCCTTCGCGCCTCCGTACAGGTACATCGCTATAAGGACGTCCCAGAACACAATGAACTCCTTCTCGAACAGCGAGTAGTTCACAAGCGTGGCTGCATATATTATCGTGCCAACTATGAGCAGCACAACAACTATGTTGCTCGCCTTTACCGTTATCTGCGTTGCCCTCAGGTAGCTGCGCTTCCTCTGCAGGTAGCTCCTGAAAACCCTTCCTCCGTCAAGCGGGAATCCCGGTATGAAGTTGAATGCGCCGAGAAGTATGTTGATGAGGAACAGGAACTGGACCAGCTGCTTCACTATGCCTGCAGGTATGTACACGACCATTACGCCGAATACAAATCCAAGGAATATGCTCATCAGCGGGCCTACTACTGATATCCTGTATTCGAGCTCTGGCGCTATGTCGTCTGTATCCATTACGGAAGCGCCGCCTATCGGCAGCAGGACTATCTTCTTTATGTTGATGCCGTTCCTCTTCGCGGTTATCGAATGCGCGAGCTCATGTATGAATACGCAAACGAACAAAAGCACTATCACTATGAAAAGATATATCAGCTCCGGAGTAACGGCTAGGAGGAACAGACCGAACAGGAGCAGCATTACAAATGTCCAGTGCAGCTGCACCTTAATGCCGAATACCTTCCCAATATACGGTGAATCCATGCTACCTCCATAGTATTGCAGCATAAAAGACTAAAAGTATAGCGGGGCATTTGCGCAGCGACATAAAAGATTATTAATGCAGAACATGTATTATCAATGTGAAAGACATAAAGTTCGTATACGATAAGCCCGCTGCAATCATACATGCCAACGGCAGGGACAGGCTTGTGATAGGCGACCTGCACATCGGCGCCGAGAAGAGGCTCATAGACAAAGGGGTTAAGCTATACAACGCGACCGGCATAATGGCAAAGGAGATAGTCTCAATAGCTTCTGAATTCGATATCCACGATATAATAATGCTCGGGGACATAAAGGACAGCATAATGCACCCCGAGCGCGTCGAGCTAATGAACATAAAGGGCTTCTTCAACGCCCTTGAAGGATATAAAGTAAAGATAGTCAGGGGCAACCACGATGCATACATAAGCGAGATAACAGGAATCGAACCTGTCGACGAACTGCTCATAGGGAGGTTCGCGCTGCTGCACGGGAACAGGTGGCCAACGGAGCCCGCCATGCGGAAAAGCTACATAATGACAGCACACAACCACATATCGGTGTCGTTCAAGGACAAGCGGGGCGGGTACTACCAATACAAGGCGTGGATGATAGCGAAGCTGAACCCAGAAGAAGCAGCAAAGCGCTACGGGCGCTTCAACAGGAGCGTTAAGTTGATCATGATGCCTGCGTTCAACGAGCTCATAATGGGCATGCCGATAAGCAAGCACGACAGCGACAACATCAACCCGCTGGTGCGCAACAAAATCTTCGACTATGCAGACGGCACTGTATACAACCTCGCAGGGGAGAACCTGGGCAGGTTAAGCAAAATAAGCGAATATATCTAATCCGCGCCCTCAGCTCTCAATATGGTAATCGGTATTACCCCCTTGTCGAATTCAAGCTCGGCGAGCATTACCGGATCAACCACTCCCTCTGGCACCTTTATGAGCGGCGGCGCGCCGTATGCCAGCTCTAGGGCCCTTGCTCCTACAATCCTAGCCTTTTCGTACTTTGTATAGCTTTCTTCCATGGGGATCATCATATAGGGTTTGGCTTAAACCTTTCCTTGACTTCATGCATCTCTTTACCGACGCGCTCCTTCCACGCGCCGAATTCCTTTGGCGAAGCGGGATAATTGCCATAAAGTGCGTTGAATTCCTTCATCTTGCTTATTACGAACAGAAGGTTAGAGAACGCAGATATGTTCCTGGCACCCTTGAGGGCAAATTTGAACTTCGAAACCATGCTCAGCTCCGGCGTCTTCCCGTAGCTGAGAGTCTCGGCCTCCTTCGACGTAAGGAAATTCTTCATTCCGTAGTTTATTATGTCGTCGTTGAGCGACTGCAGGTATATCCTGAATACCTCTAGCCCCGCAGTCTTGTTGCCATACTCCTTGTTGAATTCCAAATTGTACTTCCATAAGCCATTGACGCTGACATCCCCTGCCTCTATCGCTTCCGCGGCGTTCTTGCCTGCAAGTATTCCTGCCACCAGGGCCGGACCTATACCTCCAGCGCTTATCGGGTTGGGCATGGCCATGCTGTCCCCGGCTCCCATATAGCCATTGAATACCAAGCTTTCCATCTGCCTCCTCACCGCTACTGACCAGTAACCCTTCCCATTGTTGAAGTCGTTGTCCAGCATCGGGTTCTTAATCACGGGATTTGACCTAACATATTCATCCATAAGTGTGTGCAGAGTATCCTTCTTGCCGAGTTTCTCATTCCTTATGTCGAGGCTGCGCTTCTGCACGCCTATGCCTATATTGACCCTCTTTCCGTTCTTCGGGAATACCCACCCGTAGCCTCCTGGGGCCATCCTCTGGTTCAGGTGTATGAGTGCGTTGTCCGGGTCATAATACCTATTGTCCTCGTGGTCCACTTCGAACGAGTATATGTACCTACCGGTAGATTCAACGTCGTCGATGTCTATCATCTTATCGACGAAATTGTTCTCAGGCAGCCTCCTCCTCAGAGTAGTGGCTATGCCAAGCGCATCTATGACTATCTTGGACCTGAACTCCTTGTGCTCCTTCTTGCTGTCCTTGCCGAATACTCCAACAACGAAATTGCCTTCTATTATGGGCCCTTCGACCTCGAATTCCTGCACGTATTCGGCTCCGCTTTTTATCGCCATGTCGAGGAGCTTCTGCTCGAACAACGGCCTGTTGAGCACATAACCATTGCCCTCGAAAAGGAATCGCGACTCAAGGTCCGGCGAGAGAGCGTATACGCCATCGACCTTCTTGTCCAGTTCTGGATAATCGAAGCCTATATCTATATATGATTTTATGAACTGCAGGTGGCTGTCAGCTACCGCATCGCCGCATACCCAGCCCCAATTGGTCTTCTTGCCTGCTTCTTCCTTCCTGTTCCTGTCCAAAAGCAATACACGAAGTCCTTTGCGGGCAGCCATGGTCGCAGCTAATGATCCTGACATACCTGAGCCTGCCACTATTATATCATATGGTTTATTATCTGCCATAATATGCACTCACTTTGCCTGATTGAAAAACGAATAAAGCAACAAAGCAATATAAGTAAGAAACATTAAATATTTATTCCTGTGGCTGCGCAACGCAGTAGATGATGTGCGGGGGGTGAGATTCGGACTCACGAAGGTGCTAGACCACAGGATCTTAAGTCCTGCGCATTTTTCTGTGGCCTGAGCCAAACCAGACTTTGCTACCCCCGCCCATATGTTCATGCATACATCGACGGGCCGGTCGAGGGCTGGGCATTTATGTCGTGCGGCGACTCCTTGCTCTTCTCCAGCAGGTCGCGTATCCTCGCCTCGACCTCTTTCGCCTCCTTGTCGAGCTCGCTCACATCTATATCTATGTCGAGTATCTTGTTTATCTTTTCTATAGCGAGTTCTGCATACTTGGGGTCTATCATTTCCGGGTTGACTTGTACAAGCAGGTTTATGTCGCTGGTTCTGTCTATCGCGGCCCTCATGATCAAGCACGCGCTTATGCCAGTTGCAACCCCTTCGCCTATCTTCTTAATGCCTGCATCGTCAAGAGCCTTGCTGAGCTTTGGCAACGACACTATGCCGAACACCGAATCGCCATCAGGCTTTTCTACAGGGACTCCGCTGAGCGATATGGTCATCGAAAACTTGTTCTCCTTTATGAACTCATGGAGCGAGTCTGCTATATGGTATATTGAGGCCTCCTTGTTGGGGCTGGTTTCAGCGAACAGCGCCGCTATCTTGTATTTCTTTGAATAGTAGAGCCTAACCGGAGGCAGCGGCATATCGTTGTGTATCGATACCAGCGGCGGCAGGAGCTCGCTGTCTACATATCCAACATAATCCATCGAGAGCTTGTTCACAATGTAGCTTATGGCCATAGGGCCCACAAGCCCTGCTCCAGGGAACCCCTCTATGAATGTGCAACCGCTAAAGTCTATCTGCTTCAAAAGCTTTATATCTACCATATATATCAATAGTTCTGCTGATGGAACATATAAAAAATGTAGCTTAAACAATTAGGTACCGGCTGCGATGTGTGCGGTTCTCCACGTTTTATGCTTAATCGGAACATATTTATATCTCATAAAAGTGCGGTTTTTATGACGATAGACGACGATACTTATTTAAATCTATATTATTTATAAGATAAATGTGATTAAATGGCTGAAAGAGTAGGAAGCGAAGCAATAGAGAGAGAAGACGGCTACCTCTATTATCTTGGGAAGGATGGATACGCTTGGAGAACCCCTATGAAGTCCAACAAGCGCGGAAGGAAGCAGAAGGTTGGATCCGAGAAGATACAGAGGGCTGACGGATACCTGTACTTCATAGACAAGAAGGGCTACATAGCAAGGACCAAGATGAACAGGAGAGGAAGGAGGTAAATAACCGCTTTTTGTTTAAATCTTTTTCTTTAATCTTTTTCTGTTTTTTATTGCGCGGCTAGTGCATACTTTGTAAACGCATAAACACGTAAAAAAGGCAAACTATAAATCCACGCCTGTACAAATATCATATATCGGCGTTGCAATGATTGTGGATAAGATAAAGATTGAGGTTTGCAAAGGCGTTTACATGCCCCGTGAAGACTCATACCTGCTAGCCGAGGCTACCGAGAAATATGCGAGCGGCAGGGTGCTCGACTTGGGCGCCGGGAGCGGGATAAATGGGATAGTAGCTGCAAAGAAAGGCTGCGACGTTACGTTCGCCGACGTAAACAGCTTAGCGCTTTCGTGCGCCAGGCGCAACGCCGAGCTCAACGAGGTAAAGGGCGAGTTCGTCAATACCAACTTATTCAGCAACATAAGCAAGAAATATAACACAATACTGTTCAATCCACCTTACCTGCACTCCAAACCGCTCCAAGAAATAAAGAATGAGGATGGTGACGACGTTGCCGTAAACGGCGGAACTGACGGCCGCGAGCTGATTAATTCTTTCCTCAACACCTACAGGGACTATGTGCTGCCTGACCATACTGTGCTGCTAGTGGAAAGCTCGCTTAACAGGTACGAGGAGGATGTCAAAATGTACCACGCCGAGATCGTAAGCTCAAAGCCCTTTATGTTCGAGACACTTGTGGTTTTGAAGATAAGTGATTGAATGGCAACAGATGTCGGATTCGTTGACATGGAAAAAGACGAAGACACTTCTATAATAATAGGTCATGCAGGATTCATAAAAACAGTCGAGGATCTGTACGAAGCGCTTACAAATGCAGTACCACAGATAAAATTCGGCCTCGCCTTCGCCGAAGCGAGCGGCAAGCGCCTCCTGAGGAGCGACGGCAACGACAAGCAGCTTGAAGGGCTTGCCCAAAAGAACCTGATGGCTATAAATGCTGGCCATACCTTCCTAATAATGTTCAAGGGCGCTTACCCGATAAATGTGGTGAAGCACATACGCGATGTTAATGAAGTCGTATCAATTTATTGTGCTACAGCAAATACTGTTTCTGTTGCTATAGCAAATTACGACGGCAAGCGTGCCGTAGTGGGCGTATCGGATGGAGACACGATGCTTGGGATAGAGGGAGAAGCAGACAAGAAGGAGCGCCATGACCTGCTGCGCAAAATAGGCTATAAGAAGTGATGAAGCCTTTGCTATGGCACGCTCTTGCCCTTCCTTTTTGCAATGCTTGCCTTGACGAACTCCATGAATAGAGGCGCAGGTTGGTCCGGTGTGGACTTCAATTCGGGGTGCGCCTGCGTGCCTATTCCGAACGAATCCTTCCACTCTACGGTTTCGACCAATCTGTCCGTTGGAGTCACGCTTGATATGACGAATCCATATCTCTCCATATCCTTCATGTACTTGTTATTGAACTCATACCTGTGCCTATGCCTCTCATAGAAGACGCCGCTTTTGTAAGCCCTATAAGCAATCGAATCCTTCTTTATTATCCTCCCTTCCCATGTGCCCAGCCTCATGGTCGCGCCTTTGTACTCCTGCCGCCGCTGCGTAGGCAATGTGTATATAATTTTGTACCGTGTCTTAGGGTCAAATTCGGTAGAGTTGGCGCCTTTCATGCCGCACACGTTCCTCGCATATTCTATTGACATGAGCTGCATGCCAAGGCACAGGCCCAAGTACGGCGTCTTGCTTTCCCGCGCGTACGATATCGCATTTATCATGCCCTCTATGCCCCTCTTCCCGAAACCCCCAGGCACTATTACCCCGTCCAAATCCTCAAGGTATTTGCGCCCATCGCCGCTTTCAAGCGATTCCGACTCTATCCATCTTATATTAACTCTGGAATCGAGCGCAGCGCCCGAATGCTCCAATGCCTCCTTGACGCTTATATATGCATCGCGCAGCTCAACATATTTGCCGACTATTCCAACATTAACATCATTTTTCGGATGCAGCAAAGCATCATTGAGCTTCTTCAGCCTGTTCAGCTTCTCCTTCGATACGCTTCTCTTGCGCAGGCCCAGCTCTTCTATGAGCATCTTGTCAAATCCCTGATCCATGAAATGCAGAGGTATAGTGTAAAGGTGCGACAGGGTGGAATCGTCAAATATGTGCGACTCGTCAATATTCGTGAAAAGAGAAAGCTTCGCCTTGGTCTTTTTCTGCAACTCTCCCTCGGTCCTGCAAAAAAGGAAAGTCGGCTTTATGCCAAGGGCCATCATAGCCCTGTACGCTATCTGCGTTGGCTTGGTCTTCTGCTCCCCTACTACCTCAAGCAGTGGCAGGTAGGTCAATGATGCAAATACCACTTTTTCCTTAAGCATGAGCTGCCTCATCGCCTCAACGAAATAACTGTTCTCTATGTCTCCGATGGTTCCACCTACCTCTATGACCATTACGTCGAGGTCGTTCTTCTCCGCAATCCCCTTTATCCTAGTCAGAATTTCGTTTGTGAGGTGCGGTATTATCTGCACATCTTCGCCAAGATATTCACCTTTCCTCTCCTTCTTTATTATGGTGCTGAACAGCTTGCCCCCTGTTATGGAGAGATCGCCGAACAGCGGCTTTTCAAGGAACCTCTCATACATGCCGAAATCCATATCGACTTCGCTCTTGTCGTCAAGCACAAAGACCTCGCCATGCCTGTAGGGGTTCATGGTGCCGCAATCGTAATTGAGATATCCGTCGAATTTTACTGGGAGCACCTTATACCCGTACATATCGAGTATTTTCAATATAGAAGAAGTTATCAGACCCTTTCCCATGCCGCTCATGAGCGACCCCGTCACAACAACAAACTTGGTTCGCATGTAAATTATTTGCTAATAAATAATAAATACCTTTTCAAATTCCACCCCACCGCAAATACGCCATATATAATGCGCTTCCCGCGGCATTAACATAACGATGTGTAAAACTGGGAGCAGCAAGACTTATTAATTGATAAAACGATTATCAATCATGCAATACGTGAAATTCGACCATACCAACGA
>JAKAVJ010000010.1 GCA_021827525.1 Microcaldota archaeon | reverse complement strand
CATGTACACGCTCAACAAGCCGTCAAAGACCCAGCCCCAGCGCGGCAGGATGCTGTCAATATTCGGGCGAAGGAAAAGGACAGCCATTGACGCGCGAAGCGCATGACTCGCTTCCGCTTTTCCGAAACGTATTTAAATACAATTATAGAAGCTTATATCGATCAAGGGCGGCTATTATGAAAACTAAATTTCTTATAACATTAGGGTTATGGCTGGCGTTAATTGTCGCTATTATAGCGTTCGAGGCGTACATGCGCCCCGCATTTGCGTCCTCTTCTAATACGCTGACTGCCAATGTTAACGTAGGCAATGTAATATACTTGACAGTTGCCAATGTAAATGCGGGCAACGTGATAAACTTCGGCAGCAAATTCTCTGACGCTTATTATGATACCAATGTATTAGTAACGGACAATGACATAGGTGGCAACATAGGCGCAAACATACTTGTCGAAGGCTCTACTTGGCTAAATGCAAGCACAAGCGATACCTTCGGAGTGAGCAACACATTCTGGAGCCCGACTTCATTGACAAACTTGGGCACTAATGCGCTAACATCGATATTTGCCAATACTCTCATAACCATAGCCGCACCAACTCTAACAACGCCTTATGCCAGCAACAGCATATACTTCGGTGTGAATGTACCCGGCGGTACGCCTGAGGGCAACTACATACAGACGATATCATTTGAAAACTACAACGCTTCACAGGGCATATACAATAAACCATCAACAGCAAACACCATAACCGCAGAAGTGAGTGTACAGGGAACGTGCTACATATCCCTGTCTCCAAACTCCATATCATTAGGCCCCATAGTGGCTTCTGCAAATGTGCCAACAAACGTAGTGGTTACTGATAATGACAACGGCGGCAACGTAGCGGCATCACTGCTTGTAGAAGGTACAAACTGGTACCTAAATGGGAATACACTTTTGACCAGCTTCGGTGTTAGCAACACACTCTACGATGCTACCTCACAAACCACATATAACGGAATTGCCTTGACAAATTCGCTTGCTACAGGCATTACAGGCATAACAATACCTGCACCTACGCCGACGGATACGCTAACCAGCAATGACATCTACTTCGGCCTTGGTGTTCCTGGAGGGACTCCTGCAGGGTCGTATGAGCAGACCATAACCATAGAGAACAGCTGCTAAGTGTTGCGATGAATTCCAAGTACGTTAGCTTGTTAATGCTTCTTTCGCTTAGCTTCCTTGCCATATCATATGCCCAGTTGGGCGAGCAGGCGGGCCAGCCAACGATGAACGTGAGCGTAGGCAGCAGCGCAGCCTTCAACTATTCAATACTAAACAGCGGCAGCACACCCATAAACTTCACGGTGATACTGCCTACTCTGAATACAATACCGCATAATGCTACTCCTATTGTCACAGTAACTCCGATGAACGGCACCCTTGCACCAGAGTCAAACCGCCTCATAAGCATAAAGGTAAATATGCCGAGCAGCGACAAGCCCGGCTTGAAATGGCAGGGCATCGTTCAGGTCGTCGAGGCTGCGCCAACAAGGATAACCTCTTCTGGAGAGGGCGCCGTAATAACCGCAGGCGTGGCCAAGATACTTACCATATACTCTGCTGCGCCAAAGCCCATGCCTCTGATATACTACATAATAGCAATAGTGGTTGTAGTAATAGTGATAGTTGCTGTGATATCCGCAGTCATACTTAGGCGCTCCAGCAAGGCGCGCACAAGGATGGTGGCAAGGGCAAGCAGGACCGCAGCATCTGTAAAGAGCGCAAGGAAACGCGCTACGCGAAAGCCTGCTGCAACCAGGAAGCCTGCGAGGGAGCCCGCTGCCAGCAAGGGTTCTGCGCGCAAGAAGGGCGCTTCAAAGGCCAAAGGCCCAGCAAGGAAAGCCGCTTCAAGGGGCAGTGCAAGAAAGCGCACATCACGCTCCAGGTAAATCATTCATTCCCATGCCATAATGCTAATTCTTACAAGTCCATAAGCCAAAGCCATGCGTGCGAAACATTATTAGCTGAAAGGGCTGCGCAACGCATAAATATTACTGTGAGCAAAGCCCCTTTGTCAGGGTGAAATAATGCCGGGTCTTACTAAGTTCACAGAGAGATATACTGATGAAGAGAAAGATGTGCTATCCGCATTTTTCAGCAATGTCGACAGCAATGTATTCGTATTACAAAGCATGCCTGAGGTTACGAAGGCGGCGCTCGTAGCCAGGTATTCCAGGTCCGAGATGAGCATGCGAAGGCTTTTCCTAAAGGAGTTCGCCACAGATCCAGAGACAGGCAGCTACTACAGCGACATCCACGAGGCAATAGATGCGATAAAGAGGGCAAACAGCTTCTCGATAGGCGGGAAGAGGGCAAACGCGTTCTTCAAGAGGGTGTTTGCAGAGTATGGCGACGATTCCGTAATAGACAACGCCGGAGCCCATATAGCCATTGAGGGGGTCGACCAGCTCGAAGCGAAATACATAGAGGATGGAAGGCTTGCCGGCTATATAGAGAAATCCACCAGGTATGTGGATTTCACATCAAAATACAAGATCGACAGTGAAGGCTATATAATAGGCAAGAGCAAGGACGGAACAGGCAGCTATCCGTACAAGGAGTACGAGCTCGTGATGCAGTCACCGCTGTCCGGGGAATATACGCAGACAATGGACCTTCTGTTCGATTCGGTCAAGCGCCTGCGCTCAGACATTGAGGCATATCTATACAGGTCGATGCCCATAGAGGAGGAGGTATTCTCGGTAAAGGTAAACGGGGTGCCGCAATCAGCAAAGTTCAGCGCAATACAGGCAGGAGAGGTTGATGATGCGGAGAACGAGGAGAAGCGCGCCCGCTCTGCATACAAGAGCTCTGTAAAGGCCAAGTCGCTCGATCTCGCAAGGGGCCTGCTTCCAGCGTCAACAATGACCAACCTTGGATGGTATGCAAGTTTCAGGAGCTTTGACCATTCGCTGAAGAAGATGCTGTCCTTGGACTATCCTCCTATAATACAGACGGCAACGCAGTGCTACAATGAGCTCAGGAAGGACAATGAATACCTGATAGGGGGAGTCATGAGCCAGCACGGCACGGAGGAGATAAAATTCATGCGCGAGCAGAGGCAGCTCATGGAAAGACTAGGCCATGAGATAGACAGGCTATATGCGCGCAAGGCAGATGGCAGCAGATCGGTCGAAGAGAATAGCGCAAGAATGCTAAGGCGGCAAAAAGATGATGGAAGGGAAGTTGAACTCGTAAGTTCCGAAGGCGATGAAAAGTCCCTCTACACAGTGGCTGCGGCAAGCGTATACCCATACAGCTCATTGCCGTTCAAGAGAATAGTTTCGCTCCTGAGATCTGATCTAGGCAAGTCATCGGATGTGAATGCAGAAGCCATAATAAGCGCTTCCGTACAGGGTAGGACTAATAGGAGGCAGAAGCCCCCGAGGTCCTTCGAGAACGCCAACTACATAGAGGAATGGAGGGGCAACTTCGGCATATTCAGGGATCTGCAGAGGAACAGGTTTGCGATGCAGGTGAGGAAGGATCTCGGCATAGACGAGGGATACACCATGCCTGCGGAGATATACAGGATTAATGCAGATGGTTTCTACAAGGATAAGATCGAAGCTGCAGCAAGCCTGTACAAAGACATGAAGGCCAAGCTCCCGCAGTTTGCGCAATCTGTCGTGCCTTTCGCCTACAGGCTTAGGTGGTACGCTTCATTCGACCTGCGCGAGGCTGTATGGATGCATGAGCTGAGGACCTCTAGGCAGGGGCATCCGGACTACAGGAAGCTGATGCAGGAATCATTCTACGAGCTTTCATATGCAAATCCAAGCCTTGTAGGGAGCAGCATGAAATTCATAGACCTTAACAGCTACGGTCTGGAGAGGCTCGACGCAGAGAAGAGGAAAGAGGGCAAGCTATCAAGATTGTGAGATTCACTATTGGTGGTACTATGTTCATAGTGATAGATGGGATAGACGGGTCCGGGAAGACGACGCAGGTCGCCAAGCTTATAAAGAGGCTGAACGACGAAGGATTCAAGGCCGAGCTCACAAAAGAGCCAACAGATGGGCTCATAGGCTCTATCATAAGGTCGATGCTATCCTCTTCCGCGGAAAGGCCTTCGCTGCTGTCCATGCAGCTTCTCTTTACTGCAGACAGGAACGAGCATGTGATTGCCTACAAGGGCATTATAGAGAGCAAAGATGTAATACTAGTGAGCGACCGCTACTACTTTTCCACAGTTGCCTACGGCTCGGCATCCGGCATAAGCGCTGAATACCTGAAGCTCATAAACAGCATATTGCCCAAGCCTGACCTATCCATAATATTCGAGGCAAAGCCGGAGGTGGTCATGGAAAGGATTGATAGAAGAAGGGGGCAGAAGGAGATATTCGAGCATGTTGAGTTCCTCAACAAGGTGCAGGCTGCATACAGGCGCGAGTTCCCCGATGCGGTGTTCATAGATGCCACCAAGTCCCTGGAAGAGGTCCACGAAGATGTCTACGCCGTGGTTAAGGGTTTTCTGCGCCGCTAGATTCCACCTTGCTGCATTACCCTCTCATGCTGTTTACCAGGAATTCGCCGAACTCCTTTGTCCCAAGCGGTTCGACTCCAACGAACCTCGCTATGTCTGACGTAACCTTCTTTGACTTCATTGCCGTGCCTACAGCATTCGCAACCGCTTCTGCAGCTTCCTTCCATCCCAGGAATGTGAGCATGAGCTCTCCAGCCTTTATCATTCCCATCGGGTTCGCTACGTTCTTCCCTGCATATTTCGGGGCTGTGCCGTGCGAAGCCTCGAACATGCCTCCGCTGTCTCCCACGTTAGCGCTTCCGAGCACTCCAATGTCGCCTATGAGCGCCCCCGCAGCGTCCGATATATAATCGCCGTTGAGGTTTGGCGCAAGTATTACATCATACAGGCTCGGCTTTGTCACTATCTGCTGGAACATGTTGTCTGCTATCCTGTCATTTATCAGTATCTTGCCGCTCGGCATGGTGCCATTGTACTTGGTGTTCAATTCGTCTTCTGTTACCACCCTGTCCCTGAATTCTGTGACTGCTACATTATAAGCCCAGTCGCGGAACGCGCCTTCGGTGTATTTCATTATATTGCCCTTGTGCATTATCGTTACCGATTTCCTGTTGTTGTCTATCGCGTATTTTATCGCCATCCTCGCGACCCTCTCAGTCTTGCTCTTGCTTATCGGCTTTATTCCCACACCAGCATCATTGTCAACCTTTATCCTCATGTCCGATTCGAGGAACGATTTCAGCTTCGGCAGTTCTGGATCGTCATACTTCCATTCTATGCCAGTGTATATGTCATCCGTATTCTCCCTAAATATTACCATGTCAACGTCCTGAGGCCTCTTAAGCGGGCTGTCCAGGCCATCTATGTACTTGACTGGGCGTATGTTGGCATAAAGGTCGAGTAGCATGCGTATCGAGACGTTGAGCGACCTGAATCCACCTCCAACCGGCGTGGTGAGCGGCCCCTTGAACAGAACCTTGTAGTCCTTGAGCGCCTCCTTTGCCGCATCAGGGAGCCCAGATCCGCTCTCTTTCTCAGCCTTCTCGCCGAGCAGGAGCTCCACCCATTCTATGCGCTTGCTGCCTTTGTACGCCTTCTCGACCGCAGCATCTACGACGTTCTTAGCTACAGCCATTATCTCCGGCCCTATCCCGTCGCCATATGCAAAAAGAATCCTAGGGCTATCAGGAACAGACCACTTTCCATTCTTAAAGGTTATATTTCCCTCCATACAATCACTGATATAGAGCAATTTAGACCAGCTAAGGCTTTATACTGTTGCCAAAGTTTGCGTATACGTGCGGTGAAAACGAGCATCCTCAACATAATAAATACGTTGACTTCATAATCCCTCTATATTCTTCATGGGATTGGTCCGATGGATATGAAGCAGGTTCGAAGCAGCAAGAAATATGCATATGCGGCACTGCTTCTGGCGATGCTTGTAGCGTCCTCTGCACTTGTTCTGCACCTGTACTACCAGCAAGGCGTGTACTGGGACTTCATAACGCACTACCTATACTCAAAGGCCTTGATAAGCAGCTACTTCTACAAGTCCATGCTCAGCGGCACACTGCCTCTCGCAATACAGAGCGAAAACCATTTCTACATTGAGCCCTTCCGCGCGCCCCTCATGTCGATATTCCTCGTTCCATTTGATCTGGCGTTCGCGCAGAACTCAATACCCTCATACCTGGTCTTCGAGGTAATCCTGCTGCTGCTCTCGGCAATATACCTCGCCAAGGGCATGAACGTAAACCCCCTGGTTGTCGCACCGATGCTGATGGTTCCATATACGATGATATACCTGACGGTGCTCAACGGCACTGAAATGCTGTCACTGATACTTGCGATATTCGCCATAGGCCTCGCCGTGAGGGGAAAATGGCAGAGCGGCGTATTGATAGCTCTAGCCGCAATGGCAAAGTACAGCTCACTGGTGTTCGTTCTGCCTATCCTGTTCATGCCCAAGGGAACTAGGTGGAATACTCTTGCCGCCGGCTTTTTCACCACCATGCCATGGCTTGCCGCCAATTATTTTATATTCGGCAACCCGATGTTCAGCTATATAGATGCGATAGAGCAGGTATTCGTAGCACCCCCTCCATCACCCACATCAGTGCACGCTGCGCTGCTGATATCGATGTCAGATGTATTCTATAGTCTTGTACCTTTCATGCTCCTTGCTGTGCTCCTCGCCGCATTGGTGTACGCAAAGCGCCGCAGGCTTCCGAAAAGCGTCGATTACAAGTACAAGATAACCGCGGCGTTCTGCGCCGTATCCCTTCTGGCTTGGTTCGCCTTCGCCGTGCACGGGTCGATAAATACACTGCCGCGCTGGGGCTACATCGTATATGCAGGCATAGTGCCGTTCCTCGCGCTGCTCATATACGGCCTAATGCACGAGGCAGGCAAACTGTATAAAAGCCCCCTGGCAAGGAATGCAATAATGTACGCCTCTTATTCATTCATCATATTGGCATTCTTTGCGCTGACATTCTTCGCATATGCCCAGATGGGCAGCCATCCGTTCGAAGTGATGGGCTCCGGAAGCCCCGTGCTTCTTAACGCTGTGCAGCAGGTGCATTCATTGGGCCTGGCGGATTGCGGCTTCATATCGAATGCGTGGCCCTACCTGCAGCTCTACGGCATAAAGGCCCATAATCCATACTACTACAATTCGACCATGTACCGGTATCCGATACTGGTATTCAGTTCTTTCATAGGAACAGGCAACAGCGTTGCTGAGCTTAGCATATCAAAAACGTACAACTACAGCGGGTTTGAGATACTGATGCCTGAAAACAGCACGTGCTAGCTTAGCGCCATAGGGAGATCCATAAATAGCAGCGGATTGACCATGCTATATGCATTTTCGCGGTTCATGATAAATCACACTTTCGACCTGTTCAGCACAACGTCGCTCATATTCACGCCTTCTCTTGAGAGCAATCCCGCTATCATCTCCGCCAGCTTTAGCGCGTACGTGTTCGATGGAAGTATGCTCCTGTATTTCGCTATCTCATTTATGGTACGCTTCATGTAGGCGTCCCTGACATCCAAGGCGTACTTCACGGCATTTGTCCTTCCTATTATCCCCTTCAGCCCTTCTATGTCATCATCGGTCTTCTGCTCCTTGCTTTTCGCGTATACCATGTCTATGAAGGCCCGTTCATCAACGGTTGCGTTCTTATACGCATACGCCATCAGCAGCGTGTATTTGCCCTCCTTTAGGTCCCCATCGCGCTCCTTGTCCTTCCTGAAATTGATTACATCCTCTACGTCATCATTTATCTGGAACGCTATGCCGGCATAAGTGCCTACCCTCTTGATGAGCTGTAGCAGCGTGTCGTCCTTGTCTGCCACTATTGCTGCCATCTGCATCGGCCCCCACGTCGAATAAGCGCAGGTCTTACCCTTTACTATATCGTAATACATGCTGAAATCCGGCCTGCCTTCAACACGCATCAATTCCTCTACTGCGGAGAAACTGCGCACATTATATATGAAATCGAGGTCGAGGTACTGCCCGTATGCAGTGGCATCGGCTATTTCGTCATATTTGCCCTTCAGCCTGAGACTAATCATCCTGTCATCGAGCAGTGCGATGTAATCCTCAAACATCTGCCTGTTCTTGTCATGCAGCATGGCTGCAAAAAGTATCGCTTTCTCATCTCCGTATTTGCGGTTGGTTGTCTCTATGCCTCTCCTTTTTACTGAATGGTCCTGTATGTCGTCATACTTCAGTATCGCTTCCTCAGACATCTCTATGGTGGCAGCCATGAGCATAAGGCTGCTATCGAAAGGCGCGCCGAGCGCTCTCGCAGTGAGCAGAAAGAGCTTGGGCCTCGTGAAATGGCCTCCCCTGTCTATATAGTCTGTAAGGCCTTTGTAGTACTCGCCCCTGTTCTTGTACGGCAGATAGGACAGCATGATTCTTGTTATCTCGCTGTTTACATGGTCCAGCCAGTTGTCATCGTCTGCCCACGGGTAGGATTCCATCATGCTAAGCACAATCCTGCTTGCGCTGTTCAAATATTAATATCTGACTGCCAATTGCGCGCATCTAACTGCTGCCGTAGAATCTGTAGAATACAGCTATAGAGCATATTATCAATGCGCCAGAGGCAACGAATGCAAACCAGTACCCAATGAAAAACGCAGCATATCCGGCAATCAACGAGCCGAGCAGGTAGCCCAAGCCCACAATTCCGCTGTAGACCCCTAGCTTCCTGCCTCTCTTTTCGCTGCCTATCTCTTCGAACAGCAGCGTGTTCGATGCCGTGTAGAAAACTGCATATGCCAGTCCTGCCGCCATGGCGTATATGAACAGGTTGACTATGAAGCCAGCATATCCAGATACAAGTACGAAAACCAGCCCTATGGCTATATACCCCGCTGCCCTGAGCCAGAGCGATTCGATTATGGTCCTGCGCTCCCCCTTTGCCTCTGTATACCTACCTGAGAGGTAGAACGCCATAGTCTGCACTGCGTAGCCGCCGAATATAACTACAAATACGTAGATATTGAGAAGGCCGACCTTCCTGAGCCCAGGCACGTACGCTGTGTTGAATATCCCGCTGCCCAGGTAGAAGGCGAACAGCGCTATATATACGAGCGTCAGGTCCTGCATCCTTTTTGCCCCGATTGGTGCGAATACCGACTTTATGAAATGCGGGCTCGGCAGCCTTATGAATAGCAGGCTGTGCATCATCAGCCTTACCCTGAGCGCAAGCCTGTTCTTGATTATCTCCCTCCTCTCAAGCGCCTTCTTCGGCTCCCTTATCGCGAAGGCTATGATCAACGAGGCTATGGTGAAAGGTATCAGTATGAGCATGAGGATCCTCAGCGGCAGGAAGCCAGTGACTACCGAAGCCACAAGCAGTCCAAGGGCCCCGCCTATGCTGCCCAGCATCTGCAGCTTCGAGAATCCCCTAGCCCACAGCTTTTTCTCTATCGTTTCCATGACCAGAAGGCTCAGCGGCGTAGCCGCCGAAGCGGTGAAGAATGATAGCACGCCGAAGAGGGCTATCACTTCTACTATGCTTGTTGCATAAGCCATCACTGCGAGCACAGCCCCTACTCCCGCGTAGGCAATGAACACAAATACCCTGCGGCTATTGTATGCATCTATCGCCCAGCCCCAGAACACCGAAGCGATTATGGATACAAGGTAGAACGTTGCCATTGCGTATGATACGTCTATGACAGTGCCGTGAAGGTCAAGTATGAACAGTGCTATTATGGTGCCTATAGGCCCGTATGCTATCTGATATGGGAGCGTCGAATACATCCATACGTCGCGCTTTGACATGTCCTTGCTTAGCCTTTCCTTTATGCTCATGCTGAAACACCATGACTCATGCTGGTTTCTCCGCCCTTACTCCCCTATATGCATCCTTTACAGAGAATCCGCATTGACGCAGCCTGCTTATTATGCCCCTCCTGTAATTGTGCTTCGGGTTCTGCACCTTTGTGCCTATAAAATGGTAGAGCACTCCTCCAGGCTTGAGCACCCTGTACATCTCCCTGTAGAATTCCCCCGAATAAAGCCTGGTAGTGCTCTGCAGTGTAGGGGGATCGTGCAGCACGGCATCGAACCTGGAGCTCTCAAGATTGCGTATTTCTTCAGCCACATCCCCCTTAATTACGTGTATGCTGCTGCCGAACGCGCCCTTTGACCATGGATTAACTCTTGCGAGCTCAAGCACAGTATCCGATATTTCGTAGCTCAGCACTCCTGATGCGCCTCCCTCGTTCAGCAGCGCGGATGTATACCCCAAGCCAAACACCGTATCCAATGCCTCGCCCTTCACCTTTCCCAACGCACTCACTTTGGCATTCGCCTCCTGCTTAGGCGTAGACGTAGATACAGTGTGCATGAAGCTGCCGTTTATCTCTATTGTTGTGGGCCAGTCCATCTTCGGCTCATAGAGCTTGTATGTCGAGTTGCCCTCGAATGCATAGAGCCATTTGATGTCGCCATCGGCAACCATGAAGCAGTCGTTGCGCGAGCGCCTTTTATGGAGCTTGGACAGGGTTTCAACCATCACATCCTGCCCGTCAGGCATCTCTATCCTGTCATCGTATACGCGTATGCTGCCATTCGATACACCAAGGTCGAGACTGATTGCGAACTCGCCCCTGCCAAGGCCGAGTATGCGTTCAATGTGGTATCCCGAAAGGAAGAAAGAATCCATGCACTCCGAATCTCAATCAATATTTATAGAAGTTGCCTAACCATGCAGTTTACCTAAGATAAACGTGCATCCAACAACAATATATCTTTTTTTCCGTTGCATGCAAATTGATTGCATGGCAACAGACATCATCGATTACGCGTATTCAGAAGCATCAAAGAGGAGCGATGGATTCGCCGAGGCATATGCAGAGGAATATGCAGCGATGGGCGCTGCCATAGAGCAGGGGAAGTTCAACGGAATATTCTCATCCAGCGGCTCCGGTATACGAGTACGCATGATGTCAAAGGGCAACCTATATTCCATGTCGACAAATCTCATCGATAAGCAATCTGTAAAGTCCATGGTATCCAGAGCCCGCGGCCTTCCAGGCAGGAAGGTCGGCATGTCTGACGAGCCGGCGGTAAAGGGCAAGGATATTGTCAAGGGGAAGAAGGAGCCTGATATAGACGGAATAAAGGATGCAATACTTGAAATTGACAATTATCTGCAGGACAAGCGCGTCAAATACAGGAGCGTATACATAAACTTCTCGCATGCCAAAAGCGCATTCATGAACGATTGCGGGTCAAGGATAGAGGCACGCATGCCCATAATCAACGTGTACTCCAATTTCATAATTGCCGGCAAGAAGGGAACGCGCTCAAGGTTCATGCAGCTTGGCGGCGTGGGCGGTCTCGAGGCTCTATCAATGAATACATTGGAGCGCAGGCTCGATGATGAGATATCCGGCTTGTACGAGGCTGCACAGAATGGGAAGAACCTTAGCGCGCAGGAGATGCGCGGAATAAAGAACGTCGTGATATCGCCTGAGATAAGCGGCATAGCGGTGCACGAGAGCATAGGCCATCCAAACGAATCAGACAGGGTCTTCGGCAGGGAGGCAGCGCAGGCAGGCACCAGCTACATAAACGGCGGCAATCTTGGCCTCGAAGTAGGCAGCGAAGCGGTTACCATAATGGACGAGCCGCAGATAAGCGGGTCCAACGGATACTACAAATATGACGATGAAGGGGTCATAGGCAGAAAAAAGACAATAATAAAGGGAGGCATACAGAACGAGCTGCTCACAAACAGGGAATACGCCGCCATGCTTGGCATCAGGAGCAACGGCTCAGCGAGGTCGAGCGCATACTCCTTCGAGCCCATAGTGCGCATGTCCAATACATACCTGCAGAAGGGCAGCGCCACTTTTGACGAGCTTGTTAGCGAGGCCCGCAACGGGATATACGTGAAGAGCTTCAACGGCTGGAACATAGACGATACGAGGAGCTTTTCAATGTACCAGGGCAATGAGGCTTACATGATAAGGAATGGAAGAATAGCCGAGCCGGTCATGAACTACAAGCTCGAGACAAGCACTTTGAAGTTTTGGCACGCAGTGGCGCTGGTCGGCAAGGATTTCAATCTATACCTTGCGACATGCGGCAAGGGCGAGCCGGAGCAGGGCGTTCCAGTAACTAATGGCGGCGCATCAGCATTGTTGAAGTTCAATAGGTAGTTTGATGGACATAATAAGAGATAGCATAAAGTATGCCAAGTCATTGGGGTTTGAAGACGTAATAGTAAGCATAGAGCAATCATCGGTGCACTATCTGAAGATTGCCAACTCAGAGGTCAATTCGATGGTCGAGGACCGCGATGCATCGGGGCAGGTGTACCTTACGCATGATAAGAGGATAGTTGCTAGCGACGTGCCTAAGGTCGACATGCAGAGCATGCGCACAGCTATACGGAATGCCAAGACAACACTAAAGCTCGTAAAGCCAAAGGACGACTACAACGGCATAGCGGCTGGGAAGTTCAAGTACGGCAAGGCCCCAGAATATGACAAGAGGCTCGAAAGCCTTGAAAACAGCGACATAGCGGATGTTGCATCTGCAGCCATCAACGGGGCGCTGACAGGCAAGGTCGAAAACGTATCAGGCATGGTCATAGTAGAAAATATGAGGTTCAGTATGGGTACGAGCAATGGCATAATGGGGCATTACGATTCTGCGAACATAAGGCTTTCTCTCAGGGTGGACGGCAAAGGCTTCTCATACCAGGATGTAGCCGCCTCGAAATACCTCAGCAAGCTCAATCCAGGGAAATTCGGGAGGGAAACCTCCGCAATGCTTGACAGGGCATCAGGATTCGGCAAGATAAAATCAGGCACTTACGATGTGTTATACTCCCCATCGCCCGCATCAAACCTGATGCAGAACATAACCGACATGGCACTCATATCGAGCGTTGAAACCGGCGGCTTCCTGTCGGGGAAGCTTGGAAAGGAGGTAGGGGGCAATGGCCTCAGCATATATGATGACGGGGCAAACGATGCGTACATTGGCTCATCTCCGTTTGATGATGAGGGCTATCCAACTCAGAAGACGCCTGTGATAGAAAATGGGGTCCTCAAGAACTACCTGCATAACTGGTCTACAGCCAAGAAGTACGGTGTCAAAAGCACAGGCAATGCGGGCCTTATAGACCCAAGGACCAACACCCTTGTACTCGATTACAAGTCGAAGGTCAGGGACGAAGACTCGCTAATAAGAGAAATCAAGCGCGGGATACTGGTAACGGGCACATGGTATACTAGATTCGACAACGAAGAGAATGGCGATTTCTCGACAGTGCCCCGCAATCTTGCAATATACATAGAAAACGGCGAGCCCAAATTCGCCATAAAGCAGCTTGATGTCCGGTCGATAGTTGGAATAAGGATACACGACAACATGCTCCGCATGATAAGGAACATAGAGGCTGTCAGCTCTTCGTCTAAGCAGGCGAGCTCCTGGGACGCTCCAGATTACTCCATAATGCCAGACGTGCTCGTGAAAGGCGTAAAGGTCACCACCGCATGATGCACGCCTTCAAGGCTAGCGGATATCGGCAATAAGCAAAAGCTTAATAACTACTTTTCGCAGAATAAATAGTTAGTTATGCCAGGGTGGCGGAATCCGGTATCGCGCCGGTCTTGAGTTTTGAAAACATCAAGAGCTGATCAGTGATGCAAACAAGGCAACCGGTGCCCGCAAGGGCTTTAGGGTTCAAATCCCTACCCTGGCGCATGCCGTATAGGCAAATTTCAGTAAATAGTGTGAAACTTTTGGATGAAGTTACTGGCTGGTAATAATATATGAGGCTAATCTCTTTGAATGTATGGGGCGGAAGGGTATACAGCAAACTTGCCGAATTTCTCGAGCGTAAGAAAAAGGAGGTAGACATCTTCTGTTTCCAGGAGGTTTTAGACGCCAATTCCAAAGCCGGAAAAGAAGCCGAAGCTATAAAGCGGCTATATCAAGGGACTAAGTCTGAAGAGGTTCAGGACTTATATGGTAGACTAGAGAACGTGCTAACAGGCTTCCGGGGCTTCTTGTCGGAGTCTTATAGCGAAGGTTCCGAGAAGCTGGCGATGTTTGTAAGGGACGGAATGGAAGCCGACGTACGGGCCGCTTGGGTGCACAAGCAGATCAGAGTTGTATATGAAGGAAAACCCTTCGAGGTAGGCAGCATTATGCAATATGCAAAAATTTCGAATGATTGGAATACATATTTTATAGCAAACGTGCACGGGCTCTGGCAGGGTGGCGGAAAGGGCGATACACCGGAAAGGATAGAGCAGTCGACGAACATTTTAAGGATGATGTCAGGTTTTGGCGGGCGCAAGATATTATGCGGAGATTTTAACCTCGACATATCTACAGAAAGTGTGCACATGCTGGAGCAAGAGATGATAAATTTAGTAAAAGAATTCAAGATAAATTCTACGCGCAGTGCTCTTGCACCATCAAATAAAGGCAGGTTTGCAGACTATATCTTTGCTTCGGATAAAATAAAAATCAACAAATTCGATGTTCTAAACGATGTTGTGTCCGACCATCTGCCATTATATGCAGATTTTGAATGAATAGTCTGGACAGGTAATAAGCTACCCTGGCGGATCACAGGCATTCTATGCCGGGCATGCGGTGTCGGATCCGTCCCTCCCGTGGCATGGCCAACCCGTATTCCTATCAATTTAAATACCTTTAATGCTACTAAGAGATCGTGATATTATGTACGGGCAGAATCCACAAAGCGGGAACGCTGCGCAAGCGCCTACACCGACGCCCACACCGCAGCCTAATCCGGTAAAAGCCGCGAAGAAGGGTGGCAAGACAGCCATCTATGCCATTGCAATAGTGGTTATTGTAGTGATAATAGCGGCAGCAGTGCTCATGCTTCCTAAGTCGCAGCAATCAAACCCACTATATAACCTCATATCATCGAACAAGAACATGCCGATTAAGACTTTTGCACAGAGCGTAGACTCAAAATTCACAAACACTAGCCAGCTTAACATAAGTTATTCCGGTGTCGCAGACATAAATGCGGTAAGCGGAGGCACAAATCTGACAATGAAAATGCCAATGAAGATAGACCTGATGAAGTACAATTCTAACGTCAGGGCAGACGTCAATGTATCTAAAATTCCGTTTCTAGGCAACCTGACGCTCGTTGTCATCCTTAATAACGGCGAGATGTACTCCTGCGCCAAATCATCGCTTCTCAGTTCCTTCGGCCTGAATTCATCTTCTACTAACTCGAGCTACCAGTGCCAGCCGCCTGTGTCAACATCCGGCCTGATAAACACTACAACACTAAACAAACTCAACGGCAGCATGCACTTCACTTCAGTCAAGCAGTCTTCATACAACGGCTACAGCTGCGTGATGACCTCCGGTTATATGGACATAAATGCGAGCGCATTGAGCTCAACCAGCACGGTTTCAACAGTAAGCTCTATCATACCTACCGGTGCTAACATGAACGCATCGTTCAGCATGTGCCTGTCAGATACGTACTATGTGCCGCTGACGATGTCCATCCAAGAGGTTTTGAACAGCGGCTCTGCAAGCACCAGCCTGCCGGGCCTATCAGGTACTGTGAACCTGCAGCTCAATGAGACCTCGCTGAGCACGTCAGTGAGTCCATCAATAACGACGCTGCCAGGCCCTGTGGTGAACACATCCACAAGCGGCTTGATATAAAGTGGCAGAAGAAGCAAGCAGTTATGCATAAACCGGCCAAAGCACGCTTTGGCCATTCTTTTTCTTTTTTATGATTTCAGCCAATGATAATACCGCCAATTCTTATCCTGTCATACATCCTTTGATTTTGACTTTTCCAAGAGTTATAGCCGCTATATCGCCAATCCTTATCATGACATTATAGCCGCTGACATCCTCGGATTTTGACTTTTCCAGGCTTTCCCTGAAATCGCTGTCGGCTTCACTCGCCCTCCTGAGCACTCTGCCATCCAGAAACTTAGGGTCAACATAGCGCGACTTTGCCTTCAGCTTCACGCTTCCGCCATCCTCCACTGAGAATTTCCCGCGCCTCAGGGCGTCAAATACATCGTCGACATACTTGATGTGCGCGTTTTTTGCCTTCTCGACCACCTGGTCATCGGTTCCGTACACTATGTCATCCCTGGTTATTGCACCCTCATCGAAAGCCCTCTTTATGGCTGTCGCGAATGCGTACCTTATCGCTATATTGTCCCTGTTGCCATATTCGCTCCTCTGCATGTGCATGAAGAGCTTCCCGTATCTTACTGCATATTCCTTGGAATCAAATACCATCTCCTCTTCATGATTTACTATGTGCTTGACCATCTCTATAGGCTCGGAATGGCCCTGGTAATAATAGCCCCTGAGCGAGTAGTCAACCCTGTCAGCGCACATGTCTGGTATGTCCCTCTCCAGCAGTCCAAAAAGCTTTTCGTTGGATATCCTGCTCGGGTCGAAACCATGCTTTTCTAGCACCTCCTTGAGCTCACCCTTATTGAAATATTCCTCGTGCAGCGAGTCCTGTAGCCCCTGGTCGGCATAGCTGCCCAACACCATATCTGCAGTATGTGAGAATGCGGTATGCGAAACATCATGTAGCAGCCCTGCGATCTGCTCCTCCTCGCTTGCGCCCAGCCTCCTGAGTAGGAGCATCACACCTACGCAATGCTCGTACCTGCCGTGGTTCGTTGCACCCTCAAAGTCGAATTCCTTTGGTATGCCCTGCTGCGATACGTGCTTTATCCTCTCCATCGGCTTGGATTTCATCAGGTCGATTATGGCTCCATCCTCAATCTCAAACTTTCCATACAGCGGATCGGAGATACGCATAGAATCAGTAGATACTTAACCAATTGATAGATATAAAATACCCTATCAAATAGTATAAAAAGAAACGGGCTATGCACTTGCATAGCCATCAAAGTCCATTCACGGGAAGTACGTGCTGAACGCACCTAGGTGCTCGTCCAATCCCATATACCCTATGAGCAATGCGAAGAGCATCACTACCACGAGCAGGAACACTTCGAAGTAGTACGCATACTTGCCCGAGCCCTTTGGCTTAAGATACAGTATCGGCGAGAATATTGCTGCAAGCATGCTGAATGCATAAAGCCCTGTTGCAGTAAGCCAGTCATTGCCTGACTCCATACCGAACTGCGTTATGCCTATCATCCCAACGATCAGGTATACGCCGAGCAGAAATCCCAGGAGCGAGAGCACCTTCACGTCCATGCCCTTGCTTATCATGTACGAGCCGGCTATCATCAGCAGGCCAAGCACCAGCAACGGGTCCCCGAACAGCATGTTGTAGGATCCCGGAAGGGGCCATGTGAACGACATCAGGAAGCCGCTTACCGCATTGAACAAACCGAGAATGAACGCTGGCACCACCAGCGAGCTTATGTCTTTCTTGCCGCTGCCCACCTTAAAGTAATACAAGGCGAGAAGCAGGGCGCTCATGCCTAAGCTCAGCAGCATCACTGTGAGCGGATCTATGAAAGTTGCCATTCCACCACTTTACATATATTGTATATTCCACCAATCAATCGTAAAGTATTTAAGTGTGCGCTCTCATCAGAAAGCTGTATCTGGCATGCACGTATGCTTTCATCCATGCAACATAAAGCCCGCACTGCATGCGTGTGCGTATGTCACTTGTAAATGCAGTGGTCATCCGCCTATAATACACAGTTGGTAGCGATGAAAAAGATAATATTCTTCGACGGCGATGGGACCCTTTGGTACCCGAGGAAGACAAAGTTCAGCGCGCCTCCATGGATCATTTATGAAAAGGACGGAGACATGCACGTGGAGATGAAGCGCCAGATGCTGATGCCAAACGTGAAGGAGACGCTCAGAAGCCTGAAGAAAAGAGGAATAAGGCTTGCCATAATATCCACGCAGCCAGACGGGACTAAAGCAGAAAGGGATGCGAGGCTGCACACGAAGCTGAAGCATTTCGGCATAGCGCAGTTCTTCGACTATGTCGAAGCGTCCAAAGTCATTGCGCACCATACAAAGCCGGATAGCAAGGACAACGAGATACTGAAGATACTGAAGAAGGCGCATCTGCCCAAGTCGTCGGCATTGATGGTCGGCGACCAGTACGGAAGCGACTATGTCCCGGCAAAGAAGGCCGGCATATCAGCAGTAATGATAGACGGCTTCACATACGAGAGGAAGGACCGCCGCCATTTAAGGGTGCGCAGGAAGATCACCGATATAGGCGGAATATTCAAGTACCTTTGAAAACGGGCATAAGAAAGCCCAAAAGGCACTGGATTTAAAAACCTAGCATACAATCTATTAAAGGCATAAAGGTGAGACCATGGAAGCATATTGTATGAAATGCAAGCAGAAGAGGGAGATGAAGGATGCTAAAGAGGTAACCATGAAGAACGGCAAGAAGGCGTTCGAAGGCGTGTGCCCCGTGTGCGGCACCAAGATGTTCAAGATAGGCGGCAAGTGAGCATTGAAGGGCGCTTGCCCTTCTCCCTATTTATACTGCCTGCAGTTGCAAAGCAACATTTTCACAAATTCCCTTTTCCTAGAAGGCTGGGGGGTTGACCAGCTCAAAGCGATGTATACTTAGCAAAGTGAGGGAAACCCTGCAGAATTCATTAGTGGGAGGATGTCAGTCTTTGAACCGCGCAAGCAACAACGAGTTGGAGACTACAGTCACAGAGCTGAATGCCATTGCCAAAGCGGCGAGCATGGGTAAGAGATTGTACATGCTTATTGAAAAAACAGGTATAAGCGCGCCAGCTGCAATCGGGATTAGTACTATATTGTAGCCAAAGGCCCAGAAAAGATTCTGCCTTATCTTTGACATAGTCCTCTTCCCTAGCCGGAGGGCCACGAACGCGTCGTAGACGCTGTTTTTTATCAAGATAATACTGCCTGCCTGTATTGCAACATCGGTGCCTGCTCCTATGGCTATCCCAACATCGGCCTTTGTCAGCGCTGGTGCATCGTTAACGCCATCGCCGATCATGGCGACCACACTGCCTTCCCTCTGCAGATCCGCTATCTTGTCCAGCTTGTCCTTGGGCTTTGCCTGGTACATCACGTGCTCTATGCCCAAGCTCTTCGCAACCGCATCTGCGGTCTTCTGATTATCGCCAGTTATGAGCCATACACTGTACCCTCCATTCTTAAACAAATCTATCGCCTTCCTGCTGTCCTCCTTGAGCGCGTCCGCTATTGCTATAAGACCGATTGCCTTTTCATCCTCCCCTATTATGAGTGCTGTTTTGCCTTCCGACTCGAACTCCTGCAGCGTTGCGTCAAGACCTGAAAGTTGCATATTACCAAATAGGTCCCTGTTGCCAACAATTATTTTCTTATCGCTTTTAGTAAGCGCAGTTACCCCGCTGCCCTGGGCATAAGCAAACTTCTTTGGAAACTCGCTCTTGATCTTCATGCTCTGCGCCTTCGAGACAATGGCCTTCCCAATGACGTGTTCCGAATTCGCCTCTGCTATGGCAGCGAGCCTTAGAACCTCCATCCTATCATATCCTGCAGCTGCGACTATGTCGGTAACTTCCGGCGTTCCTTTTGTAAGCGTGCCTGTCTTATCCAGCACAACCGCAGTGACTTTGCTTGCCCTCTGCAGGCTTTCGCCGCTTTTGATGAGTATCCCGGCTTTCGCCGCCCTGCCCGAGGAAACTAGCAATGCAGCTGGCGTTGCTATACCCAGAGCGCACGGGCATGCGATTATCAGCACGCTGACAAATATCAGGATCGCGGTGTTTACACCTACACCCCAAAAAAGGTACCAGTACAATGACGCCAAAATGCCCACGAGCACCACTACGGGCACAAAATACGATGAGACCTTATCAGCAAGCTTCTGTATCGGCACCTTACTTGATGCGGCATCCTTGACTATCTTTATTATCTGCGCAAGTGCAGTGTCTTCGCCTACCTTTGTAGCCTTGACCTTCAGCGAGCTTGTCAAATTTACGGTGCCACCTATAGCCTTGTCTCCTGCCTTCTTAGCCAGTGGCATGCTCTCCCCTGTGATCAACGATTCATCAACCGCACTTTCACCCTCTAAGACCACCGAATCAGTAGGTATCTTCTCCCCCGGCTTTATTAGCAGAATATATCCCTCCTTAACCTGCTCTACGGGGGTGTCTATTACTCTATCACCTTCAATCCTATGTGCTATCTTTGGCTGCAACGCTATTAATGCCGAAACTGCAACCGATGCCCTTGATTCCGCGAGCCTCTGCATGTATGTTCCGGTGAGTATCAGGGAGATTATAATTGTGGAGGTATCAAAGTATACTCCTCCAGCGGGGAAGATTGATGGGAACAGCGTAACCACTGCGCTGTAAGCCCACGCTGCGCTTGTGCCTATTGCAATCAGCGTATCCATGTTGGCAGACCTGTTCTTTATCGCATCCGCAATGCCGGCGTAGAACCTCTGCCCAGCGTAGAACTGCACTATGCTTGCCAGAACCAACATTATGTAGTTGCCAAATCCAAGGCGCAGAACGTAAGTAAGTACTGCAACTGCAATAGTGAGGGGCCATGAAACCATCAGTGCAATCTTTAGGTTCCTGAGCTCCTTCTCAGGCCTCTCGAACTGAAGCTTGCAGTTTGCGCTACAGAAATAATACTTCCTGCCTTCCATTTCGGTAGTCAACGTCGAGCTTTTTTCATCAACATACATGCCGCATACAGGGTCAGTTGCCATAATCTTACCTTTTCTTGCCGGCTTCAACGGAATGCCGTGCTATTTCCACCCTGCGGCTGTCGTGTATAGAGCACCACCTCTGGCCTTCGCTGGCTAATTCTTTGCTTCTGAAATGCAATCTGCGTACGATGCAGTTGTATCCCATGCTTAACCCTTCACGTAGCTCTCTGGCTGTTTATCGAAGTTCTGTTTGCAGTTAGCAGAGCAAAAAACATAGGTCTTGCCCTTATAGCTGCTCTTAAACTTGGAGTCCTCGCCTACATCCATTCCACATACAGGATCTTTCATTTTTCCACCTTTTATCTATCCTTGTCAATATTATTTGGCATTCATTGCCCTGTAGCCCTTAGCACAGTTCTCGCAACAGAAGGTCAAATATCTTCCGCCAATTTTCTCTTTGTAGCCTCCTTTGTATATTTCACAGTTGCAATGCGCACACACAGTTAGCTTCGGTTTTATTGCAATCTCAAACATATCTCCGAACTTATTTGTGAGCCTTGTCACAAACTTCCTGCCTTCCGGAGTCAGATAGTAAGCCTGTTTGTCCCTCTCAGCCCTGCCCTTAGTTTCAACATAACCATACTTCTTGAGTTGCTTCAAGAACGGATATACCTGTCCCGGACTGGCCTTCTTTCCCGTCCTCCTCTCTACTTCCTTCATTATTTCGTAGCCGTAATGTTCCTTCTCGCTGAGCAAAAGGACGGCGAAGAGCTTCACTATATTCTTTATCTCAATGTCGGGCATCGCAGTCACTATATATCACATTATGACATATATAAATATGTTATGTTGATGCGCTAGGAATGCATTACAGAATCCATAGCAGAAAGCCCCTCTGCCTTAAGTTCTTATATGTGCTATAAAGATATAGTTATATCGCAAACCTACACGCGCAAAATGCAATCAGATGCCCAAATATCTAAAAATTTATATACATTATAAAAGCTATCAAAAAGGAACCATTCAGAAGATTTGAATAGGCGGTTAGATGGATGCATTGCTTGTAATGGATATGGTTAATGAATATATCTACGGAGAAAAACCCCTTATACCAATAGAGGACAGGGAGAAGTTAATTAAAAACATAAGAAAAGCGATTGATTTAGCGCATGAAAAAGCCGTGCCAGTTATTTACGTCAATAGCGCATTTATAGAAGGCGACCCAGTTCTAAAAATTATCGGACATAGGCCTCAAGCAATGAAAGGAACAAAAGGAGCGCAAACAATCGCTGAACTAGAGCCCACCAGTAAGGATTATGCCCTTGAAAAGAGAGGCTATGATGGCTTTTGGAAAAGCGGTTTGGACGAGCTTCTTAAAAAATTAAATATAAGTGATATTTACTTAACCGGGCAACAGACAGACTGCTGCGTGAGAGAAACCGGCGTAACGGCCGCACAGATTGGATTTAATGTATTTGTAATAGAAGATTGCTGCTTTACAAGAGGGTGGCTAAGACAGGAAGTCGCAATCAGATTTATGAAGGCGTGTGTCGGCAAAATAATAAATTCCGACGATCTAAAGTGGTAAGATAATTGAAAGCAATCTTATGCACGTTCCCACGCAGAGTAATTGCCCCTACGCCATAACTCTTTCATCTTGGTTTTCTGGGCTTCCTGAACAAACTTATCTAACCCTTCCATCCCCCCTGCGCTTTCTATAAGGCCTAAGACTACCTCACTGTAAGTCTCCTTTGAGTATCCCTTGATTTGCTTCAGGGCCTTAACCACCGACTTGTTTAGCCGTATGGTAATTATTTCCTCAGGCATTATACAACACCAATAGTTAGTGTATGACGTACTATATATTTTAAGTCTTTCGAGAGCGGCATTGCCCTATATACGGATATTTATAGCTGTGAAGCAGGAGCCATGCTTGAAGCGCATCGCCCGAAGCAGGGATTGGACCTGCGACCTAGCGGTTAACAGCCGCTCGCTCTACCACTGAGCTATTCGGGCACTAAGGATTATTATGCATAACATTCTGGGCGAGGATTATTTATTAGTGCCGTTCTTTTGCTTTGCATGCTCCTCCAAGAAGCCGAACGGCTCCGCCAAGTTCACTATCTTTGTGTACAGGCCTGTGCTGTCTTCCACGCCGTTGGTCCTCGTCACCGCGCCTGAGTTGTAGTCATACTTGAAGAAGGCGAAATCACCATCTGGATTCGGCAGCTCAGCGTGCGTGAACGTGAGTGAATCTTCATCCGTGAGGAATCCGAACCCTCCCGCGTGCTTTGTGCCATTGTAAGGGAAGACAAACATCGTGCCTATTGTTTCGCTGCTCGCCGCGCTGCTGGCAATGCCCTTTACTATCTCCTCGTAGTTGGTCAGCTCGATTGTCGATACAGTAAACTTGTCAGACTTCGGTATCCTGAACGAATCGTTCTTTATGTGAAGCACCTGTATCTTATACGTCTGATAACCCGTATTGCGCTCTATGCTGTCCACGAACGAGAACGATTCTTTGCCGCTTGCGGAGTACACCACATAATTCGTTGCCTTGTCATAATCACAGTAAAAGGCCAGCCTTGACTTGCCTACTTTCTCCCCTACAAGTATGTACCTGTAGCTATCCCCAATCTTTTTTGCATACAGCTCTCCCATATTTCCGCTGAAAGTGCATGCATCCCTTACGAGGTCGGCAATGCTTACTAGCCTTGTCCATTTTATATTGATCATCGCTACACCTCCTCACTTCCTGTAATTAGACCCTGCATGTCATATGTGCTTGGCTATCAGGTTTATGAAATACATCACCGCATATGCGGGCTCGTATATTATCGGGAAGGCGTTGCTGCCGTACCCGAGCGCATTGTAGTCATTCTGTATCGATGCCTTCACGCTGAGCGTTATGTTCGCTTCCTCGTGCACCTGCGGGCTGTCAACAGAATCCACATACATCATCGCTTTATACAATCCGGGCTCGTTCTCGAACACCTGATAGGTAAATTCCCTTGAAGTATGGTGCAGGGCTATTACCTCAAGGCTCCTGTTGAACGCCGGCAATCCCCTTACATATATCTCGAACGGGCTGTCCGAAACCCCTGTGTTGTTTATTGTTATATATACGCTCTTCGGCTGCCCCGGCCCCGAACTCAGCACTCTGGGCGACACCGAGAGCTTGAAAACATTCGGCGTTATATTGACATAAGCGGTAAACCTCACTATGCCGAGCTTAGAGTAATTGCCAACGTTGACGGCAGTGACGTTGAACGCGTATATGCCAGGCTTGGCATTTGGGCTAGGCGTTACTTCGACCGACATCAGGTATTCATATTTTGACGAGTTGGTGACTATCCAGCCGTACGGTTCCCCTGTCACATTCATAAAACTCCAGCCCTTGTATATGAGCACGCCTGTGCTGTTGGTCGTGTTTGCCAAGGCATTTATAAAGAACGGCTGCCCCGGCCCGTCATTGCCAAGGTATATGCTGCCGCCGTTGTGGAGCGTTGAGTTGAAAGGCTCAACAACCCTGAGATATGAAGAGGCGCCGGCTATCCCTGCCATCGAGGCTGCAGCGATTATCGCAAAGGCAAATGCATAGGCTTTCATTTTAGCATCCTTATCTAAATTGTTCCAAGCAGTAATAAATAACTTGCTCAGGTGTACTTGGCAGTGAATGTCGCTATGTTGTTTACGTGGTAAATTGATGAAGGCAAGCCGGAAAACGTATAATTGAGCCACAGGTACCCAGTGAATACATTGCCAAGGTTGCCACTTGCTATTCCTGCACCATTATAGCACCTCACCTCAATGAGGAAGGAGCCGCCGCTGTAGGACGTTATGGCTCCCGAGGATATGCCTGCTGGATAATAAGAAGGCGCCGAAGACCATCCGAGCACGCCTATGTTGCCATATTCCGGCTTGTTGCCCGTGGCGTTGACCGAAGAAGAGCAGGCAGCCCCAACTATAGTCATTGTGCCGCCTGTGGCCTGCGATATGGTTGCTATAAGCGTGCCGTCGGTGTCAATTGCATAAGATATGCATGCGAATCCAGGCGAAGGGGTGCACGATACCGGCGCTATGCTTGGGTTGAAAGCGCCCAGCTGCGCTACCACATATATTGCTATGGCTATTATGAGTATCGCGACCCCATAGGACAGCATGAAGTCGAGCGCTTCCTGTGCCCTAAAGCCACGTGCGCATGCATGTGCAGACTTGTGCGGTGCTAGCAAAGGCTGTTTCCCATCAGGCATCTCTCCCTACCCTGAGCTTTATACCGTCTGGGTCGCGCGTTATCACTATGTCCAGGTCGCCGTTGCCCAGCATCTTCTGCAGCTCGTCGTACGTGTACGAGCTTATGTCGCTGCTCCCAACCCCCTTGTCAGTGAGTATCTTGTCCCTCTTAGCGGCTATCTCCTTCCTGTCCGATTCTGAGAACACCAGCTCGAGCTTCGGGAAGTCCTCAGACTCGAACATGCTCTCCAAGTTCTCCATGCCCGGCTTGTAACCGGCATCCTGTAGCACGAACGGCATAACCGCGGCGAACTCGCCCTTCACGTCTTCCACGGCCTTGCTGACGTCGTCCTTTGTGCCTGTTATTATAAACTCGTCGTTGCTCAGGAAGCCCACGAAAAGGCCCTGCGCACGGTTCTTTATCTTGTCCTGCAGCAGCTGCGACACCAGCCTTATTATCACCATTGCAGATTTTTCGCCGATCCTGCGCGCATATTCGCCAAGATGCGCTATCCTTAATGTGCCTATGACGTAGTTCCCTCCTTCATTGAGTGAGCGCTCCACCTCCTTCGATATCCTTTCCTCATCAGGGAGGTCTATCAACGGGTCGAACCTCTTGCCCTTCTTCCTGAGGAACAGGTTGACCAGGGCCCTGAGCTCCTTCGGGTCGAACGGCTTCTTGATATAGTAATCGGCGCCGTTCTTTATGCCAGTGAACCTGTTGCTCGTCGGGTCCATAGCACTTATGAGTATAACTATAGTGCTGCTCGTATCTGGATCGCTCTTTATCGTCTGGCATATGTCCAGCCCATCCTTGTGCGGCAGCATGAGGTCCAGGAGCACGAGATTCGGATGGCTCTTCCTCACAAACGGGACCGCCTCTCCCCCATCGTATATCTGGTTTACCTCGAACTCCTTGCCTATCGAAAGCGCCATGAGCTGATTTATGTTCCTATCATCTTCAACTATGAGGACCTTCCTGAGCGGGTTCTCGTCGAGAAGGTAGTACGTCATTATGCCTCCCGTATTTCTCGAGGCTATTATGTCCTGCTTCTCCATCCTCTCAAGCGCCCCTGAGAGCGCGTCCTTCCCGATGCCCTCCTTCGAGCACACGTCGTATATCTCGCCGTAGGACATCTGCTGCCTGTCCGCCATAGCGGAAAGCACCCTATTCTCCACTTCGGAATTGTCAAGAACCGCCATGCAAGTCACCTAAATTATAGAACGCAAAAAGCATTATTATAGCTTATGCGGGCTCTGATGCATAACACTTGCGCGTCTATAGCTAGTCCGTAGTGACGCAGCCGCCATGCAGGGATAGCAAAACAATATAAAACCTTATTCATCAATATCATAAGGCATGTTATTATGGCGACTGAACACAAAGAGGCAAGGAAACCGCGTGCGCGCTTTGGCTTATCGACGGCGCTGCTAGTTGTGCTTGTAATAGTGCTCGCAGCTATAATAGCTGAGTTCGAGCTGTCAAGCGCCCAGGTCACGAGCATAAGCTCATTGCAGCTTTCTTCAAAGCCCGATACCACTTTCTCGTTCGCCGGATCGTATTACCTTGCCTATGTGGGCAGTGAAGGCAGCAGCTCTGCAGTGATATACCTCGAGCGCCAGCCCATACTGCTCAACCCGGTGCTTGAGATCAATGTGTCAAGCTCTGCAGGCACGTTCGTGAGCCCTACCCTAGGAAATGTCGCCAGCATGGAGCTGAAGCTCTTGAGCGCAGGCAACGGCACAGCAACCATAAGCATATCATACGTTAGCCCAAGCCTCTCGATACCGGTGTCATCGGGCGGCATACGCGTGCTCAAGCATGCGCCAGTTGTAGCGCCTGCATCCAACAGCACGGTTTCGAAGAAGAATGCATCGTCATCAACAACTACAACAGTGAGCACAACCACCACTACGGTAAGCAATGTCAATACAACCAAGGAGAAAATAATGGCTATAGCAGGCAATTACGGCCTATTCGGCACGCTGCAGGACTATGCAGCCGCATATTCGAACATGTCCAAGTGCACCCCCGCCCTATACAATTCCACATACATATCCTATACGGGCTCATACCCGTCGGGGCCAAGCACATACTACAATGCATCAAGCATAACGCCGCACGCAATGACCTACTCCATAAATTATGTCAATCCATCCATATATTCGATAGTGTTCAGCACCGCTTCTGACTCATCGGTCACGAACGGCACAGCGGCGATAATCTACATCGACATGGCATCGGACAGCGTTTCTAGCTACAAGCTTGAGGGCGCGTTCTCCGGCCAGACTGCGGCAGGCATGCTCTCCAACTATATCAATGCTACGAAAATAGGCGGATACTGCAGCATAGCTGTATGATCCGCAAATGCTTCCAAGCGTGCTCATTTCTGCTTCTTGTTCACCGGCAGGGTGAAAGCAAACGTGCTTCCTTTTCCTAGCTTCGACTCGAAGTATATCTTGCCTCCGTGCAGCTTCACTATGTCCTTGCTTATTGCCAGCCCAAGGCCCGTGCCTGCGCCGTCCTGCCTTACCAGCTGCGCCTTCTTCTGCGCCTGGTAGAATTTCCTGAACAGCTTGCGCTTGTCGTCATCAGCTATGCCTATGCCGGTATCCTCGACGCTGCATTCCACGAACTTCCTGCTCTTCTGCGAAATATGGACCTTAACGCTCCCCTTCTCTGTGAACTTTATTGCATTGCCTATCAGGTTCACGAACACCTGTATGACCCTGTTCGGGTCCGCAATTATGGTTGGCACGTTGTAATCTACCTTCCACTCAAACTCCAGGCCCTTCGCCCTCGCCATCTCCTCGAGGCCCTTTATGCTCGGGTTCTCACCCATCGCCTTCAGGTCTACCTCCTTCGTCTCGAGCTTTATCTTGTTGGCATCGAGCTTCGCCGCGTCGAGCACCTGCTGTATTATGAGCAGCAGCCTGTCCGATTCGTCTATAACTATGCGCAGCCAGTCCTTCTGCGCCTCGCTCAGCTCCCCTCCCTGGCCCTCGTACATGAAGAGCGAATACCCTCTTATGCTCGTGAGCGGCGTCTTCAGCTCGTGAGACATGTTGTCTATGAACTGCGACTTGAGGTCGCTCGCCGATTTGTACTTGCGCACTTCTACATCCTTCTCCCTCAACTGGTCCTCCAGGTCGTCCAGCCTCCTCTTTGTCTCGAGCTCCTTGAATATGACTATATAGCCGTCGCTGTTCTCCATGCTCCTGAATTTGCGTATCGTCTGCGTTGCAGCCACTGCAGTTCCGTCCTTCCTTATCAGGTCCACATAGGAATTGTCTACCTTGCCGCCGTTGTACACATAGCTGACGTCGCGGCTGAGCGTCGAGGAATCCTTGTATATGGAGCTAAGCTGCTTGTCAACGAGTTCCTCCTTTGCGTAGCCTAGAACCGCTTCTACGGGCATATTGCACTCCTTTATGAACCCCTGGTCGTCTATCTTCATAGCGACTTCCGATATGCCTTCTATGAAGTCGTTCATGTCCTGCACTGCCCTGTTCGCATATTCCTCAGCCTTCATGTTTGACGCAGCGATGAGATAGCCTGCCTCAACCTTGGACATAACGCAGTGGACCGGCACCTTGCCCGTGCCTAGCGCCAGGCTCAGGTCCCCAATTGCAGGCTTGTCTGCGCACCTGCCCATCATCTCTCTGAGCGTGTCAGCAGATCTCTCATCAAGTATGTCTGTGAACTTCCTCCCGTCCCTGAAGCCGTCCTGGCTTGCGAATGCGCTGTCCAGGTTGTAGCTGTACGATCTGACCGAATAGCTTTCATCTATGAGCGCAATGTATACGTCGTTGCTCCTTCCAAGCATTCCAAGGATGCCCTCATAGAGCCTCTTACCTGTGACGTTGGTTGCGGCCACGTGCAGCAGGGAATCGCCCATCTTCTTCGGCGTGAAGCTGTAAAGCTCTCCCGTGCCTTCCCTGCCGACAAATTTTGCAATCGCCTTGCCATATGCGGATGCCGCCTTCAGCGCTTCGTAGTCCAGGCCTATTGCGCTCTTCATATCAGAGCCCGACAGGCCGAATGCCTTTGCTGACTCCTTGTTCTCCCTGACTACCTTGTTGTCCTTCGATACTATGAACTGAGGTATTGGCGACGCGAAGAATGATGCATCGAAATATTCTGCGAGGCGCAGGTTCTTCCCGAACTCCTCCTTGTACGCGAACGAGAAAGAGAATATGGATGAAACCAGGCTGAGCATACCTACGAGCTCTTCGTTGAACTTGTTCTCCTCCTTGGAGAGCGCCTTGAGGGTGAGTATGACCTTGCCATTAGCCGACACGGGTATTACGGCGCAGCTAAGGTATCCGGAATTCCTGTACTGTATGAGCTCCGGGAAGGCGGAGAACTCGCTGAGCTGGTTGTCTATGTACGGCTTCTTGGTGTTAGATACATACTCGTCAAGCTGCCCTCCAGTGCTCCCCGACAGGCTCAGCGCCTTCACATCATCAATCCCGAACGTGCCCTTCATGGTCTCGACGAACTTGGACAGGAGCGCGGAGCTCGGGAGCGAGCTGTTCGCTATCTCAAGCATCTCCGAGACAACTTTCGATACGGTCAGCCCTCCATCCATGCTCATGCACCAGTCAGCGGAATTGTAGGGAATTACCGCTGCATATATACGATTCTATATCTTGCCCGGATAAGTATTTATTCCTGCTTTCTGATTTGCGTATTGGTGGACATGGGAAGGAGATTTTCGAAGGCATCCGCGCTTCTCGAAAAGGCCAGGAACGATTTCGCTATGGCGGAGTCGTACCTGAAGTCGAGGGACTACGCAGCGGCTTCCGCCGCCTATCTTTCTGTGATAAGGGAGGTGCTGAACGCGCTTTCAAGGAGCAGGAAGGGTGGCACTGAGGTTGCCGAAGAGATTGAGAACGAGATGCTGATACCGGAGAACGTAGCTGATGCAGCAGAAGGCACAGGCGCTGCATACTATGACTCCAGGCAGGCATTCAGTTCAGTGGACAAGGAGCCGAGCATCGACTCAACTATCGAGAAACGAGATGCAGCGAAGAGGCTAATTGACTACGTATTTGCATACATGCAGCGCGGCTGAAGCAATCAGCCGGCTGTCACGTTTGCGCTAGCCCTAGCACCCTCCTCTCCTACGACCCTTATGGAGTAGGTCTGGTTCGCCAGGGGCAGTATGCGTATCGGGCTGCTGCCGAATCCTATCGTGCCGTTGAAGCTGAATGTCTCGCTGCTGCCGGCACTGAGGTTGTACCCATTCTGGCCATTTGCCTGCCCGCCCTCAAATTCAGCGCTGTCGAAAGGCAGCGAAAGAGTTCCGTTGCTCAGTACTATGAAGTTGAGAACGTTGTGGTAGTTCATGCTGAAATTGCCGACCTCATGGAGTATGCCTTCAACGCTCGCATTCGATATGTTGATGTTCCTTATGTCCTCTAGAACAGAGGCGTTCATCCTGCTCTTGAGCACGTTGCCCAGGTCTTCAACAGATGAGTTCGACAAGTTGCCTATGTCAAATCCGTGCATGTCTGATATGTTTATCCCGTGTGCGGAAAGCACGTTGCCCACTCTGGACATGATGCTGCTAACGTTGGTCAAGTTCATGCCGCTCAGATTCAGGCTTCCTAGAAGGGATCCAAGCGATCCCAAATCGAATCCCCCTGACACATCACCGAATCCACTGCTTCCAGCATCGACGCTGGTCGGGGCCTTCCTCACTATCGGCATTGCTATGGGCCCTAGCCTGCGCATATACCCTGATAGCATCACATCCTTGACCATTACTGAGCTGTTCGAGTTGTCCCTTACTGTAACTGAGAAGTCCACGCTCGTGTTATGCACGCTTAGCTTGGACTGCGTTATCGTGATGTTGGGCGTAAGCCTCTCTATCTCAGCCCTTGCGCTGTTCTCTATCCTCGCCTTTGCGCCAACATGCGCCTGAGTGCTATTGAGCGGCAGTCCCTTTATCACCACTCCCTTGAGCGACGGCACGAGCACAAATATTGTCTGATTCGCAGCATATATCTGCAATACCGATGGGTAGAAATCTATTAAAGCAGTAGGAGACGTTGCATTCATAAGGCTGCTCAGCCTGACAAGCAACCTATTGTTCGGCACGCTCACATTGTAAGTCGCATTGCCTATGGTTATCGTAGCTCCGCTTATATTGAGCCTGAGGAGGTCGAAGTTGGCTGTCTTGCTCACCTTGCCTACTCCAACTGTCTGTGTGAGGTTGGTCAGGTTCATAAGGTTGACAGAGCCCGAAGCGTTGAGCGATACGAACCCTGTGCTGTTGGACTTGCCTGCAGTGTGCAGCTCTATATTGGAATAATAGAGCACTAGGGCCTGCGTGCCATTGGGCACTGCCGGAGGGTCGGTAAGCTGGACCATCACAGTGCTGTTCGCAGACGATGGCGCTATAGTAGTTACCGGAACGCTGACAGAGGGCACAATAGCCTTGTATGCAACCGCAGCAATCGCTATGACTATTATTATACCTATCGCGTAAGCCAATCCTTTGTTCATGCAATCAGGTAAAATTCAGAATCTAAGCTATAAAAGCTTTCTGCCCGAGCGGGCTAAATATAATAATATTGCTGTGCACTATAAATTCGTGCTTGCATGGTGTACAAGAAAGAGGATAGAACTGGGCTTGTGCGGCATGGGCTTGCAGAATCCATCGAAAACCTAGAGGCAGTGCAGAAGCGCAGTTCGTCGCTCGACCTGGAGGTAAAGAAGGGATTGAGTAGAATACTTCCGGAGCTCGCACCGGAAGCGTATTGCTGCGAAGATTATGGTGAGATGGTGCCCAAGGCGCAATCAGACCTGGTCAAAGGGATACCGGCGAGGCTCTGAGCCGTATAGATATAGTGATTGGTTGAAGATGTATATTATAGTGCATGGAATAGTGCAGGGGGTAGGCTATCGTGCATTCGTCAAGGCGCAGGCGGACAGGAGCTCCATCAGTGGCTATGTGAAGAACATGGATGATGGGAGCGTCGAAATATTTGCTATAGGTCAGGAAGGCAAGCTGGCTGAGTTCGCCAGCATGCTGCATGTTAACGAGGAGCATGGCCCCGACGTCTTCTACATAGAAAAGCACAAAGAGGGCGATAAAGGCTTCGTTGACAAAGGTGATATGGACTCATTCAGCATCATGAAGTGATTCCATTCAGAAGATCAAGCCCAATCTCCTTGAACAGGTGCACATGCATCTTTTTGCCTAAGCTGCCCATTATTCCCTTATACTTGCCGTAGCTCTGCGCGTTCGTTACAACAATCACTGCGTCGTATGCGTCAAGCCTGCGCGAGAGCATGCCGCTCGTCTCATTTAGGCTCTTCTTGCCTGTCTCGTATTCCAGCGCAATCCTCCTGCCCTTGTAGCTGATGGCTATATCCGGATTATTTGGGTTGTCCATCACGTAATATCTAACCCCGAGCTCCTGCAGCCTGCCGGCTATCTTGAGCAGCATCACCTCGTGCTCAAGGCCAGGATTTGGCTTTATGCCAATCCATGTTCCATCGTCAGCATCAAATGATTTGAGTGCCCCTGCCTCAAGCAGCCTCTTTACTTCATTGAGACCTGCATCCCCGAATGCGCCTTTCACGCTCTTTTCAAGCGCCTCGAGCTTCATCGGCCTTCGCGATTCTATCACTATAAAGTTGTCAATGCCTGCTTTATCCTCTGCCTTTTTTATGCCTGTGCTGTCGGGCAGGAACCTGCTCCCCTTGAATACCACCGGCCCCTTTAGTGTGTAGTTCACGAGCATAGCGCTGTGCTGGCTGAGCTTGCCTAACATCATCCTTATCGCGTCCGCTTTGTCCCTGTCGCCCTCAGACATGATGTTCGATATGTAGTTTATGTCCGAAGGCTCCCTTGGCCTGAACGATACTATGGTGCTCATATTGCCGGCTATCTCACTCCTCAGTGCCGATGCGCTATGCGCCGCTATTATCACCCCGAGCCCGTACTTCCTGCCTTCGGCTATCAGCTTGGCCATCACGCCGCTCGTCTGGTAGCCTTTTTCTACCAGGAAGTCGCCCTCGTCTATTATGAGATAGAGCCTTACCCCCCGTTCCTTCTCGTTTCTCTTCATGCCTCTGTAAAGCCTCTCCAGCAACTCGTGTATGTATATCGTCTTCGCCTCCTCGCTATGTATCCCGGCAAGCGAGAACGAGCTTACCGATTCCATCAGGCTTTCCACGCCTTTGCTGTCGCTGAAGAACGATTTGCCCTCCAGCAGCGATATCCTGCTGCGTATGTGCTTCAACCTGTTCGTCTCGGATGCGCTTTTCGAATTCGCTATGAATATGTCTATCTCGTGTATCAGGTCATGCATCTTCGGCACGCGCTCTAGCCTGCCCTCTATCCTGTTGTACACCTTCCTGTACATGTAGTTTATGCACTGCCTGAGCGAAAATTCCTGCAGGTACCCCAGCCCATAGACATCGGCAAGCAGGTGCGCCAGCGAATCTGCCCTCTCCTTGACATCAAGGCCGTCGAGGGCGAATATGTTTATGCCATGGTCTACTGCATCATACACCTTGCCTCCTACTTCCTTGATTATGCCTTCGTGCTCATTGTGCGCATCGAGCAGTATTGCAGGCACCTTATGCCTCTCTATCTCATGCAAAACCCTCTTGAGCAGCGTGCTTTTCCCGTAGCCTGAAGAGCCTACTATGAGCATGTGCGGATTGGGCTCCATGCTTAGGTCTATAACTAACTTTCCGCCTTTCCCCCTCCACATCCACAATGCGGCAATATTCTTGTACGGGCTCATTATTCCCTGCCTGAGGGAATAGGTGCGGGTTCTCGAGAGCTCGTAGGCGAAGTCGCCTATATACAAGCCTCTCTCGTCCTCGCCGAATATGAAACGTTTCAAACTATCTATCATCATCGCATCACCATGCAGGTGACGGATGGAGATGAGGGGGCCGGGATGGCCGATGAGCCATCCACGACTGGCGCTGTGTGTTCCGGTCCAGCTATGCCTATGCCCTTGCTGGTCATGTGCATCGTTATGCTGTAGGCGATCACGAAGCCATATATGGCGTAGTCCTTCGCTACCGCATAGGATTCTATGGCTTCCCTCACTGCCCTGCATATGCTTTCCGCTGCCTTCTCGTCTATCTCGTACGGTATGTGGCCGTCCAGGATTTCATCGGCAAAATCCATGACTGCCTTCTCGAACTTTGCGCACGCTAGCCCCCTCTTTGCTGTTGTTTCTTCCACTCCATCACCCAGAGAACAAGACCTACTGCCTTACCTCGCCTGCCTTCTTATATAGCGTTGGCATCGCTCTCCTCAGTATAGTTTTATTGTGCTACATGCTTATATACCCATAGGTTAAATCATATACTTTAATACAATCATTTAAATATCTTGATTTACAAAATAATATTGCTGGGTTTTTCCTAGCACACCCAGAAACGGGGCGGCTGCTGCCGCCTCGCCTATAAAGATTTTCTGCCGGTTTTGTCTGTCCCGGTGTTTTACCTGCTGAACCTTTCAAAGCCCGACTTCAGCGGCTTGCTGGAAAGGTAAAGCCTGCTGCCCAAATACAGTCTTTTATTAGTGAGGTGCAGCCTGTGGTTTATCCTTATGAGCGCCGCAAACGTCTTCTGCGCATTATCATTCAGGAAAATATTCCTGTCGAAACGCACCTCCGCAGATTCGTCCCCTTTCAATACTGACGAATTGAATCCTGAAACCCTGTACAGGACAAGTGATTTACTGCATAGGTTCAGGTTATCTGTGAGCAGCGCTACGAACCCCATCAGATAATCATCGAACAAATTGTCGTAGAGGCTGGAGCTTATCACATCATACGCTTTTATCATGAGCTTCTTGAAGCGCCTGTCGAACATTACCGTGTTGGCGTCGACATAGAACTTTTCCAATAAGCTGTTGAAATTTTTGTAGTCCTTGCCGGGCCTGTGCAGCCTGAACCTTATCCTATTGAGGCCTGCATCAACCATGTCATAATTGGTAAAGCTGAAATGCGCACCGGTCTCCTCCATGAAGCCCAACTGTGCGGACAGTTTATTTCTCTTGTAGATGTTGTCATAGTCGAGTATCGCAGTATACCTGCCTGATGAATTCCTCAGCCCTGTCCTGAACGCCATTGAAGCGGTTTCCCTGCCTGTAAATACGACCTTTATCGATATGTTGCGTATACTAGATGCCGCCAATCGGCTGGCGAAATCGTATATCCTGTCGAGCGTATCATCGGCATTGTCAGTAGGGTAGCAGATCACCGTTTCGATGCTCCCATCGAAGTCCTGGTTCGCTATGGATGTCAATGCGTCAAGTATGAACCTGCCCGCCTTGCGTGCCCGCACGATGACGCTGACATCGGGTTCTTTGACTGGGGTAAAATGCAGCTCCATATATCCGTTCCCGGAAGCCAGCCTCCTCGCTTCTTTGGCGAATATCCTCCTATTTAGCTTGCTGATCCTAATGGTGGTGTGAATCATGCATATCACTATTCAATCCTTTGTTGCTATTTCCTTGTTGAAAAGCCCTTCGTTAAAGTCTGTTCCAAGATACTTGGATATGTACCTTGCATCCTCCAGTGCACTGCCCACACAGGAGCTGGCGCCGGGCGATGGCGTTATGTTGAATATGAGCCCTTCGCGCTGTATCTTCGCCTCACCAAGTGCAAGGAAGTGCTTTGTCTTATCTATTATCTGCGGCCTGATCCCCCCTGTGCTCTTGTCGAGCCACAGGTCGCCGGCCTTTATAGTTGGTATTATCTTTGAGGCTTCGTTCTTGAGGAAAAGCCCCTTTCCTACTATGGGGAGCCCATATGACATATTCCTCCTTATTATGCGCATTATGTCCTTGTTCAGCAGTATGCGCTTAAGGCTTATTGCGGTCTGAAGGTCTATGTCGAATGACCTGACATAATCAGGCAAGGTGCCAAGATGGCCCTTCTCAAGCACCGGAGGCACAGTAACGGTGGGCCCGAACCTCGTGACGCTGCCATTGTTGATGTCCGGATCTGCATGTATGGCTGCGAAAGGTATGTGGCCATGCTGCACCCTGTATACCTTGCCCCTGAGCATGCGCTTTGAGAAGTAGAACCCTCCCCCAATGGAGAGTATAGAAAGGTTCTCGTCGTAGCCGAACATCTTTGCGAAATGCAGGCTGTAGCTTCCGGTCGCGAACACGACGAATTTGGAGATGAGCTCCCTGCCGCCCGCATGTACTACATATCCATCGTTAGTCCTGCGGGCTTTCTTGACTTCAACGCCCGTATCTACCCTCACTCCCCTATTGTATCTTCTCGCCTTGTCTATGAAGGTACCCGCAAGCCTGCCGAAGTCGACCATGTAGCCTTTGTCAGAGAGCAGAGCAAGCACGCGTTCATTGCCCTTCCTGCCCTCTATCACCTTTGGCTCAATCTTTGCTATCTCCCTCCTCTCTATCCTCTTCAGGCCCGGGAATATATCGAGTATGCCAGATCCATAAATCCTTTCCAGCGCTTCAACCTCCTCATGGCCCACTCCGAGCACCATCTTCTGGCACTTGCGTATTATCCTCCTGGATTCGCCCCTGTCCAACACGTTCCGTGTATATCCGAGCAGGTATTCCGCGTACTCTTTCACCTTCTTGGATTTGTCAAGCGTATAATTTGTCTCTATGTCGCCGAAATGGAGCGTCTGGCTGTTGCTCCTGCTATTGGAGTTCAGCGAAGCCATGCTGCCGTACTTCTCGAGGAGAAGCACCCTCCTTATCTTGGTGTACCTGGAGAGCATGTACAGCAGCGAGGTCCCAGTGACGCCTCCTCCGACTATTATAACATCGAAATTCTTTTCCATCTAATTACATTATAAAATTGAATGAAAAGGGATTTATTAGTTCTATGAGCTACAATGTGTGTGGTGTGATGGAGGAGAAACCCAACGAGGTCCATTACGGATTGGAAGGCGTGTATTTCACCGACTCGAAGATAAGCAAAGTCGACGGTATAAACGGCAGGCTGTACTACCGCGGGTATGCGATAGAGGACATAGCAAAATACTCATCGTTCGAGGAAACATGCTACCTGCTTCTTTACGGCAGGCTGCCCAGGAAAGAAGAGCTCAACACATTCTCCAAAACGATGGCTGCGGAGCGCGACCTGCCGGATTTCATACTGGACATGATAGTCAAGCTCTCAGGCAAGGAGAAGCAGATGCACATACTTAGCGCTGCGCTCTCGGCGCTCTCGGCATTCGACACAGAGACGGAGGACCAGAGCCCAGAAGCTAACATGCGCAAGAGCATAAGGCTGATATCAAAGCTTTCGAGCATAGTGGCGGCAATGGGCAGCGCTGCATCAGGGAATGGATATACAAGGCCCAGCAAGGAGCTTGGCCACGCGGAGAATTTCCTCTACATGCTCACCGGCAAGAAGCCAGAGGCAGGCAAGTCCAGAATGCTCGACAAGATGCTAATTCTGCACGCTGAGCACAGCTCAAACGCCTCCACGTTTGCATGCCTCGTTTCTGCCTCAACGCTTTCCGATATGTACCTCTCGGCCGTGGCAGGCGTATCGGCATTGAAGGGGCCGCTGCACGGCGGCGCCGACGAGAATGCCCTGGCGATGCTGCATGAGATCGGCAGCCCCGACAATACGGAGGAATACATAGAGCAGGCACTCGCAGGCAAGAAGAGGATAATGGGCTTCGGCCACAGGGTGTACAAGACATACGACCCCAGGGCCAGGATAATAAAGGAGAGCCTGATGGAGATAATGAATGGCTCGGACGAGGATGTGAAGAACGTCACCGCAATAGCGCTTCGGGCCGAGAAGCTGATGATAGACAAGCTCGGCAAGACTCATGGCATATGGCCCAATGTAGACTTCTTCAGCGGGCCCGTATACGAATACCTTGGCATACCTTCGGGGCTTTTTACGCCGCTGTTCGCAGCCAGCAGGATACCGGGATGGTGTGCGCACATAATGGAGTACTGGCAGAACAACAAGCTGCTCAGGCCGTTGGAGAATTACACAGGCGAGATAGGGCTGAAATTTGTTAAGATGGAAGACAGGTAATGCGCTATGAGGTACTATCTGAAATGCACGAAGTGCGGCAGCACATTCGAGAGCGATTACAGAAGTCAAATATGCAGCAGATGCTCAGGCATACTGGAGGTTGTATATGCGCACAAGCCTGCCATGGGAAGGGAGAAGCTCTCATCCTTCTGGGACTTCGTGCCTGTGCTGCCTTCAGGCAATTACTGCAGGTATGAGGTAGGCCTGACAAAAATAATAAAGAGCACCGACCTTTCAAACACATACATGAAGCTCGAGGTGGGCAACCCTACGCATTCATTCAAGGACCGCGGCTCAGTCATAGAGATTGGCAAGGCGCACGACTACGGCTACAAGGAGGTAGTCTGTGCATCCACAGGCAATATGGCTTATTCTGTTGCCTATTATGCAAAGCTCTACGGCATGAAGGCGAAGATATTCATAAGCAGCAATGCGAGCAGGGACAAGGTGCGCGACATACGCGATACGCACGATGCCGACGTTACGCGCGTGGATGGCGACTTCAACAAGGCGCAGCGCCTTGCCGAGGCCTACGCAAGGCGAAACGGCGCGTTCCTGGCCGGCGACTATTGCTACAGGAAGGAGGGCCAGAAGACAATAGCATACGAGATCATACTATCAGGCATAGGCGCCGATTCAATCTTAGTGCCCGTAGGCAACGCCACGCTTCTCAGCGGCACATTCAAGGCTATTGAAGAGATCAGAGCCGCAAAGCGTACTTCAAGCATGCCTGCAGTAATAGGCGTCGAGGCGAGAGCATGCAGCCCGCTGTACAAGGCATTTAAGGAAAGCAGGGGCGTTGAATACGAGACGCCGAGGACAAAGGCAGATGCAATAGCAGTCGGCTACCCTACTTTCGGCAACCAAGCGCTCGAATATATGCAAAAGCGCAGCGGGGCCATGGGAACCGTAAGCGAATCTGACATGTCCAAAGAGCAGCAGTCATTCACCGAAAGATACGGATTGACCGTGGAACTTGCAGCTGTGGCTCCCCTTGCATTCCTACGCAACGGCAAAGGCGTACCTAAAGGCATAAGGGCAGCAGTGATAACCGGGGCAAACGTATAACGAGTCATTGCAGGTTTATTGCATGAGAATAAAGATTCACGTAACGCCGAATTCAAAGTCTAATGCCGTGGAGCGCTTGGACGACGGCACCTATAGGATAAAGGTAACGGCAAAGCCGGAGCGCGGGAAGGCCAACGAAGCGGTCATATCGCTGCTATCTGAGCACTTCAATCTGACATCCTCCCACGAATAAATTCTGTGGGGTTCCTCACGGTTTCAAGGTTCGTTTCAACCGTTGGCATCATTACACCATCTGTGTTCATTCCAATGATATACCGCGGGGTGTGCCAGGACACCCACTACTCCTATCCCACTGCCTTGCTGCAGCGGGATTTGGAGATACCTTTTCATTATGTTCAACGCGCCATTCGCATCAGCGTTGAACTGTTTGCTGTATAGTTTACATCTATACAATCCCCTGTGCACCCTTCCGTTTGTTTCTTGGCCGCACAGTGCGCACGTCTTTGAAGTATCTTCCTCAGATATTTTCGTTATCTTTACCCCGAACTCCTTTGCCTTGTAGAAGAGTTGTTTTGTTATCTCAGCAAACTGCCACTGGTGTATCTTCTGATTGGCATTGTCATTATAATTGGCGCTGTCTCTTATGTGCGACAGATCACCGACGACTATTCCTTTGTTCTCAACTTTTGCTGTTTGTACAATCGCCTTTGTCATTGAATGCAGTTGCTGCTTCAATTGATGCAACGCCTTTCTTGCAATTTGCCTCTTCTCTTTACTTGTCTTTCTCCCTATTGTTGAAAGAATGGCCTGTTGTTCTGCATTCTTTTTGTTTCTATACCTGTTTGTAGAACTGGTTTTTCCTCCTGAATAAATCGCAACCTTTTTGCCATCGAATACTGCTGCGAGGTTCTTAATACCAAGATCGATGTAGAGGTTGCCTTTTGGCACAGATTCCTGCTGCTCTTTTACGTCAATCACTATTGATGCATACCATCTGTCTGTTTTATACAATTCAGTGTATTTTACGGTTCCGCTATATCGCAGGTCAGGAATTTTGAGATCAAGATGCGACAACCCCTTCTCTTCTCTGTACTTCATGGACATTGGAACTGTCAAAATATTCCCATCAATTTTTATCTGCTGCGATTTGAACGGTATTACCCAGGCAGTATCTTTCTTGTGGTATCTTGGATATGCCGCATTTGCATTGTTTCTGCGGAGTTTCAGGAATGACTTTATTGCGCCGTCGACTTTCTGCAACACGGCCTGGGCGGTCTGGGAGGGCAATAAGGCGTAGAGGGTGTTGCCCTTTAGAATATTGCAGAGATCGTAGTAGAAGTAGAATTTCTGTTCTTTACTGTATCTTTGGTTGATTTCGTACAATGCAGAATTGTACAATCCGTTGGTTATCTTTGCAAGATTGTCAAGTATTTCATAATTGCCCTCTACCTCTACAACCTGCGTTAGTTTCATTTACTCAACTACCGTACAATATACTTAGATATAATTAATAATCTATGCATTTCGCATTCATCCCACGATTGAAAATCGTGGGCTTTCTGCTATGCATTCTGTAAAGAAGCGCGACATAACGATAATATCCGGAGCATCAGGCAGGGACAAGGTCGTTGAAATAGCGTAATACGGGCGATTTCCAAGAAACCAAATCAAATTATGTCTTCCGGGGTAATTATCCCTACGACTTTCGACCCCCTGACAACAAGGACAGCGCTGCTAGACCTTAGAAGCTCCTTTACCGTGCTTATGGGCACATCCTCCGATATGGTCGGGAAGGGCGCTTTGGCAACGCTTCCGACATTTATCTCGCCGTCAATATCCATCACGTCCTTTGTTGTTATAGAGCCTGCTATGGATTTTCCGTCATATACCGGGAACTGCGATATGCCTTCGCGCTTTGCCATGACTGTCATATGCCTTATGGTGTCGGAGGCCTTCAGCGCCACAACCTTCCTGTGCATCACGCTGCCCGCGGTCCTTTCATGCGAATGCTCCAGCATCTCAAGCCTCTCAAGCAGCCTCTTGGCAATGTTGTAGTTCGGGACTACGCTGCCCCTCTCCACCTTGGCTAGAA
>JAKAVJ010000030.1 GCA_021827525.1 Microcaldota archaeon | reverse complement strand
ACATTAATGAAGCCAGCTATCAGCACAATGAGTGAAGCATCAAGTGATACATCAAGCCTGAACCCACTTGCAGCACTATACAAAATGCCTAGCATCAAGAAAATAATTGCGAAAGTGAGCATTTTTGACCCTATGCTGTATCTATCTATCTTGTAAAAGTAAAGGTAGCTCACTGCACCGCCGCCTACAGCGAAAACTGCAATGAAGGGCAGCAAGGTGATGTTGAACGAAAAACCAGCGCTTCCAGTAACAAAAGAGCCAAAGGACACCAGTAGCACTCCAATAAGTATGAAATACCCCATTGCACGCGGTATACGCTTGTTATACAGAATTACATCGAATCCGAAGAAAACCAGCACCGATGTAGATAGCAATGGATATATTGCTGCCAGCTTGTAGAACTTATACGAGAAAAATAGGACATACAGATACGTAGTGATTACCAATCCAGCAGCCACTGCAAATGCATAACGTTTTCTGTTCCATCCAAAATGCATCTTTAGCGGAATCACCATTGCAAATACTCCAATGAGCATGCCTATGGCATACAACAGTATGAATGAATAAAGCGGCATGCTTATTACGCCAATATACGACAGCACACCGCCAATGCCGTACGCTAATGTGCTTAATATTATAAAATACACGATATGCCTAGATCTGGTGCTCAAAGTAAAACCCAAATGTATTGGTAGGCGAATATTTTAAAAAGTATACAAAGCCATTACATGCAACACAATAGTTAAATACGGTCCATAGCGTACCGCTCGCATACAGCAAAACATTTAATAAACTTGATGTACATATGAATATAGATTCATATGTATGCGCGCTTCGGCGATATAGCTAACTCATTGAGAATAGTATTCAGTGAAAAGCGCAACGTCGCGATTTTTGCAGTAATAACCTTGCTGATGTTTATACTTTACGCTTATTTGCTCTCATATTCAAGCATAGCGCTCCTACCAGTTCCTGCTCTCTTTGGTTTAAGCGTTGCAGTCATTATAGTATCATTCTTGTTATCTGCCTTGTTTTCAATCGTTATTGTGATGAATATATACGGGGTTAAACGGGGTGTTAACACATCGACGAAACTGTCTATAGGGTCATTCTTGGCAGCAGTATTGCCGAGCAGCATGTGCTGCACCGCATTGGTGCCATCACTGCTTGCGCTGTCTGGCGCATCCATATCTACAGTCGTAGGCACCACGGGCATAATACAAGGCCCTCTGGCCACGTACGAGCCTCTGCTGTTGCTGCTATCCGGTGTGCTCCTATTCGTAGCAATATACAAATCTTCAGTAAAGCTGTATTGTTCCTGCAATGTTAAATGATCGGATTGATACTAAACTGTGGTAATATGAAAAAAATGCATTATATCTGGATAACATTGGCAATTCTAGCGGCTATATTCATTCTTATACAGTTTTTCGGCAGGCCGTCTAACGCATCATCCATATCTATAGGCAGCGGTGCACCTGACATTGGGTTCTATTTGCTCAATGGCACCCATACAGACTTAAGTGCATACTCTGGCAAAGAAGTCCTTCTATACATAGTAACTACGTGGTGCTCGACGTGTGCAGAAGGCACTCAGACTTTGGGCAAAAACATTGCCTTTTTCAACTCAAGGAATGTCAGTGTGCTGGAAGTGGAAGCATACAGGGATTTTGGCTATGCAGGCCCAACAATAAATCAATTTGTGAATACGTACGCAGGCCAGAGCTCCAGATATATAACCCAAGGCTATTCCGGGTATAACCTTACCAAAACGTACGACCCGAAGGGATACCTGGACATCTACTACTTGATATCACCTTCAGGCAAGATACTATATGTAAACGGCGAACCGTCAGCAACGCTCAACCAGCTCGAGGCTGCAATAAATGAGGCATGAATATGGAGAAAGAAACAGTGCAGCTTTTCTTTGATGCATTTGGCGACATAAATAGATTCAATATCCTATTGCTATTGCTTAAAAAGCCACTCAATGTGGGTTCCATAGCCAAACTCACTGCTCTAGAGCAAAGCAATGTATCGCACCATATGAAATGCCTGACCAATTGCGGCTTTGTCAATGTCGAGCGAGTAGGCAAAGAGCGCATATATACTATAGAACCCGCTGCAGCCCATATAGTGAAAAGTGTAGCTCTACATATGGACAGATATGAAACACATCTGCAAGCATGCGGCATAATAGCGAAAGATAGCGGGAAAAGATAATATAAGTGGGAGAATGGAAGAATTCAAATACGCAATACTAGGGCAAGGTGCAGCAGCATTTGCTGCCGCAATAAAAGCCAACGAATTAGGGATAGAAACCGTTATGATAGGCCAGAACGCGACTCCTGGGGCTCTAATCGGCGGCACATGTGTGAATGTCGGTTGCGTCCCGAGCAAAAGGCTAATATCAGCAGGCGAATATGCAATAGATAGCAGTGCACGTAAATTCGGCGGCATAGAGATAGGGAAAACAAAAATAAACTTCAAAGAGCTGATGCATGATAAGGACCGGCTAATATCTAACATGAGAAACAGCAAATACGAAGAAGTGCTCAAGGGGCTCGAGAATGTCAGCTTCGTAGAAGGCTTTGCGTCATTAAATGAAAATGGTACCATATCGACTGGCAAAAAGGAGATTGCCGCAGAAAAAATGCTTATAGCAACGGGCGCAAGGGCGAGCATACCTAAAATAGAAGGCGTCGATACAACTACATATTTAACCAACGAAGAAGCCCTTTCGCTTTCTGAGCTGCCCGAATCAATCATAATAGTTGGCGGTAGGGCCATGGGCCTCGAATTCGCTCAGATATTCTCTTCATTAGGCTCAAAGGTTACCATCCTGCAGCGCAGCAGTACTATACTGCCAGGATGGGAGCCAGAGATCTCAGCGTCGCTCTCATACTACTTGCAGGATTCAGGAGTAAAAGTCGTCACAGGGGCAAACACTACGAAAATAGGGGAGAAGGACGGCAGAAAATACATAGAATTCTCAGTAAACGGCAAAATGTCACGCGTATATTCTGACCAAATACTATTCGCCACTGGAAGAACCCCAAACACAGAACGCCTGAATCTGCAGTCCCAAGGCATAAAAACAGATAAATCCGGCTTCATAAAAATAGACAGATACATGATGACGAACAAGGCCGGCATCTATGCTGCTGGCGACGTGACCGGGAATCCAATGCTGGAGACGCTCGCTGCAAAAGAGGGCAACCTAGCAACTCAGAATGCTTTCACAAATGCCAATCTTGCAATAAACCTCCACGAAGTGCCTAGCGTCGTATTCACGATGCCAGAAGCAGCTATGGTTGGGCTGACCGACGAAGAAGCCAACGGGTCAGGCATAAAGTGCAGCTGCGGTGTGCTTCCGATGTCCAGCGTGCCTAAAGCCAGTATTCTGGGCGACGAAAGGGGCCTGGTGAAAATTGTAATTGATTACAAAACGCATAAGATATTAGGCGTAAGTGTGCTTGCAAGGAACGCCTCAGATATGATATCCGAAGCGACATTGGCGGTGAAGTTTGGACTTACGATAGACGACATAATAGACACAGTACACCCATTTCCAACACTCAACGAGGCGCTCAAGCTGGCCTCGATATCATTCTACAGCGACGTCAGCAAGATGAGCTGCTGCACGATATAGCGGCAAAAAGCATTTTAATCTGCAAGCCTGTTGCCCTCACTGGTATATATCTGAAAAGCACGATTTGCACAATCCGGTCAACGCAGCGCCATACCTGAACCCCTAATGTTGCTATCATCTACACTGATTTCCGACGCTATCGCCTTCTACCTGTATGAAAAGGCCCTATACCGGCTTTCAAAGCTGAAGCGCTCAGGCAGGGGCAGCAAGGCAATGGCCGATTAGCCGCAACAGGCAATTAAAACGTCATTAGTCGAATTCGTGTTCATCTATTAATTCATTTGCATACAAAATGGTGGTGATTATAATGGCAGTTAACCGCAATATTGACAATGTAGGCAGTTTCAGGGAATTCATCGCCCTTTATAAGGATGATATATACAACCGCCTTGTATCATACTTCCCAACGTCTGGCCCAGCAGAATTTAATAAGATGGCAATGACATACACGGAAAGGAAGGGCCAGTATAGGAGACCTAGCTACATAATGCTCTGGAACAGGCTATACGGTGGTGTCGATGAAGACGCAGTGTTGCCTGCCGTAGCGCAGCAGGCCTCAGAAGACTACTTTCTAATGCACGACGATTGGATGGATGGCAACACAGTAAGGCGTAACGGACCGGCAGCCCATATTCTATTCGGCGAAAGGCACGCCATAACTGCAGGGAGCATGGTGCATGTAATAACTTGGAGAATTGCACATGACGCCGCAAGGAAGCTCGGCGAAGAGCGCGGCAATGCCTATTTTAGCAAATTCTACGATACTATGATAGTGACCCATCAAGGGCAATACCTCGACATTAGGCTTACGCGCGAAGTAAATGACATAACAAAATTCACCAAGGAAGACTATTTCAAATCGATACACGCCAAGAGCGCATACTATTCGGTGTACGGTCCAATGCAGTGCGGTGCAATAATAGCAGGCGCAGATGCCGATACTGTGTCATCTATAAAGGAATACGGAGTGCCTGCAGGGAACGCCTTCCAAATAAAGGACGATATATTAGACTGCGCATCTGACCAGGCGACACTTGGAAAGAGCATAGGCAACGACGTGCGCGACGGCGTAAAGACAATAATACTGTGGCACGCAGTGCAGAATGCAAGCCAAGCGCAGCTGGATAAGCTCAAAGCAATATACATGAAAGACAGGTCAGCGAAAACAGAAGAGGAGGTATCGTGGGTGCTAAACCTTTTCAACGAGCTCCATGCCCTGCAACTTGCTCAGAAAGATGCCGACGCCTTGGTGTCGCAGGCAGTAGAATCGTTCAAGCGTCTCTCATCGGACTTGCCCGAATCGAAGCTGAAAGAGATAGCCATTGAGTCGATAGGCTATACTGCAAAAAGGAACGTGTGATTGCCACGCCAAAAACGCATTTACCAAGTTATATGCTCAACGCACAAATGTTTACTATGCGCCTGCCTTCATGCGTTTGCTGAACTCTTCGCTGTTCCTCCTTGCCGAGGAATAGAACTCCTTCAATACATCCCTTTCAACAAGCCTTTTTATGCGCACATGCCTATCATAAAGGTATTCGGCCTCTGCAATGCTGCTTCGGAGCATCTTCATCTTGCGCTCATCCTTCTCGTGCTTCATGAGCCTTCTGCCCATGCCTATCAAAGCCCTGAGTTTCTTTCCTAAGTCCATAAAGTTCCCTATTGCATTTTCCACTGCGAGGGAGCTCCGCTTATTCCAGTCAAGGAACCGTCCGACCTCTTGATCATAATACCACCTCTCTACAGATCCGCCGCCTAGCGACCTCTTCAGATTATTGTAGTCTCTCTCCAAAAGCCTTTCATACTCTTCGGAAAGCGCATCCATCAATGCACTTTTGCTCCCTTTTTGAAGGGATTCCCCCTCAGAATGCATGCTGTAATTGCTCAAGAACCTATATGCTTCGTTCGCCTCCCTAGTTATCTCCTCAGAGAGGAGGCTCTTGTTCACATCCGGGTGGTATTTTTTGATTATCGCCCTATACGCATTCCTTATGACAGCCAAATCCGCTGTAGGCTTCAATCCCAAAGCCGAGAAATAGTGTGCATAGCCTGCATCGTACTCAAAGGAGAATTTCCTAGAAAAAACCTTGAAAATCCTTTTTGCACTGTCAATACCATCATAAAACTTAGCTTCCTGGGAATCAATGGCTTTCCGTTTCATCCCAGACAGAAAATCAACGATCCGCATGCCTTTCGCCGTTCAATAGTGCACCGCTACACTAATACTCGCAGATGGCTAATAATAATATTGGCATATCTTGCGCTATGTGTTGGGTAACTGCATGGCCAAAGGCCATGCATAAGGGTGGGAAACCTTTTTCAAAAAAAAGCGTTATCCTGTGCTTGCGTTTTCTATCCTTCCGTACTTCCTGCTTATCCTGCTGCTTATAAACCCGTATACATCCGAAGGCACCTTTCCGGGAAGGAATCTGGCCTTTATGAGCAGGCCTCTATAATCGTCTGAATCAGAAACATCCACTTCAGCTACAGCATCCATGCGTATCAAGTATTCAGCTAGGGTTTCTGGATCTGCGTATTCCTTCGGGTTATTTATGACAAACCTGTACATCCTGTTGCCGCCGTTGGCATATCTGTAGTATCTTCGGGCATCTTTCTGGCTTGCCATGGCAATCATCTGTTGAAATATATCCTATACGGACCCATCCTATTTTCAGCAATAGCTTTCCTTGCCTCAGTTCTTGCGCGACGCGGGCCTGCATTCTTGTCCGCATACACGATCCTCCATGAATTCTCGCCCGTCACTACCATGCTTAGTGCTTCGCCTTCCCTGTTTTCAGCCACTACAGAGCTTTGTTTTCTTTTAAATATACTCACAAGTATCACCTAAATTCAAAGGGTGGTGGCGGTGCGTGCCGTTAAGCCAGCACGCACCATATATTTCGGGTTTACGAGGAAACGCATAAATGCAAATTTGGGTGGGAAAGAAAAAGTAGGCATGTCAAATCCGTACGGATAGGCATGAGCATATTTTTCTGTTTTTACATCAGCGTCCATCCACAATCGCCCGAAAGCCATTAATTATTATGAATAACCTTTTATATAAATGCAATCATACATATTGAATAAAATTATTAATAGTATTCACAATTCATTAATATAAATACCATATTATTATCAACATACTGATTTATATACCCATCGTTTTATAATAATAGAATACTCATGTGTATATATTAGTAATTAAGGGCAAAATCAACAGGCATGTTTAAATATATGGTATTCTATGCCTGATGCCCTTGATGTGATGCCAATGCAGCCCCCAGAAAAAATAAAAATTGCCTTCGAATCATTGAAACTTGCATATGGGGCTCATGTGGAGCTCAAGTACCTCAACAAGCGGTTCTGCATCTTCGAGGCTACGAGCAGGTACGATCCCAACATAGGCAGGTCAAGGAAGAAAACCAACTACCTTGGCTGGATAACTAGCGATGGCATCATAGTGCCTGCGAGGCATAGGGCAGAGAGCAAAGGAGAGCTTGAGCATACGTATCTCAAGCGCATAGAGGCACTAGAGGCAGAAATAAAGAAGAGCAGCGCACAAGCACCCACAGCAGAGACTCAGCTACGCCTGAACCTGGAGGACGCAAAGGTGCTCATGGCGTTGAGCATGAACTCGAGGCTTTCTTACAGTTCAATAGGCAGGATAGCGGGCATGAAGAGCCAAAGCGTGCCCTACAGGCTGAAGAAGCTGGAAGCTTCGCTGGGCATACATTACACAATAGAAATCAACCCTACCGCGATAGGCTTTTCGACTTATTTCATATTCGTGAAGTTCATTGATTCAGAGCCTAGCCCAGAGACCATCAAGGCCGCGCTCGATAGCGAAGGGCTGGTTCAGCTTGCTATGCTCACAAAAGGGGATTACGACCTCATGATGTACTGCGTAGCCGAGAACAACTATACATTGAACATATTGCTGGACAGGATACGCAGGCACGAGGCATTCGTGGGCGTATCAGCGATATGGACGGTAACGCCGGTAGACCAGAGCTACGGCTTTGTGCCGTTCAGGGACCGGTTCTTCGATGTGCTCAAGGATAAGGTGTGGACAAGATCTAAGCGCAATCCAAGGCCATCCGTGCACGACCTGTTGTATAGGGAATACGCCATCCTCCGAGAGCTCAACGCCGACAGCACAGCTAGCTTCTCAGAGATAGACAAGAAGTACGTGCTGCCCCTTGGCAGTGCCAAAAATGCCTATAGCAAGCTAACAACAGGAGATGTTCCAGCCATATTGCGCCCTACGATATCACTCTCAAACCCCTACCTTAAATATGTAGGCATAATACTGCTCGACATAATAAACAAGAAAATGTTCATGCAGACAAGGGATACGCACAGGAGATACATAATCGAGGAGCAGGAGGCGTTCACAAACAGGTTCTCATACATATGCGACTTCGAGACACCTGATGGCATAATGTATGTCATGCCAGTATACCAAGAGGGGGCGATGGAGGATACGGGCAATTCCCTCATAAGCATACTCGGCGGGATAAAGGCCAGGTATATAGTAGTGAGGCAAGTGCTTATAGGCAGCATAAACTACAGGAAATTCGACAATGCGTACAGCATGCAGTATGAGAACCTGGTCAAGAACAAGGTAATCGAACCCAAGGAGCGCATAGGCTACTCCTAATAACAAAATAGAGGAAACCGCTCATGCTAATAATTAGACAATTAACAAAGTGAGCGGGAAATCCCACGCCGTTTACGGGTGGTAGGATGTCACCAGTTAGTATTTAAGTATTTAACCGCTGTTTTGTCCTTCCATGTAATTCACCTGTTTCAGCATCTCTGGTAACCTTTAAATATGTTTCTGCCATTTTTTCGTACCTAATTATGCGCCCCCTATTGCTGTTTTCTTATCAATTATTGTATTATAGTGCCGCGGATCCGCAGGCCATCGATGCGCTTTGATATGTCACTTATCGAACTCGTCACTATAACCTCTATCCCATGCCTCTCGCATATCCTCGCTGCCATGGGGTCGAATATGTAGTTCATGCCTGGCCTTCTTCTGCTCCCTGTAAGCCCATAAAGGTCCTCGAATCGCATTCTGTGCAGCAGCTCTGCGTCCTTGAACCTGCCCGGATCCTTGTCAAAAACGCCCCTTTCCTTCGAAATATTGAACAGAAGCCTCGATCCTGAAGAGACGCACGCATATGCAGCGCATACGTCAGTGGTCCACCCTGGCTTGTAGCCCCCCATAGCAACAGTTCTGGTTATTCTGCCGATACTCCTCGGGTCTCCAGCATAATAGCTGCACTTGAAGTATTCCGATATTATGAATGCATTGAGCATGGTGGATCTTATGCCTATTTCGTGCAGTCTGTCCCCCTTGATACCAATCCCCCTGGCGAAGCCTATATATTCCCTTGCCAGCGTTCCCCCGCCAGTGACAAGCGCCGCGCTCAAGTGCCTGCGCTGCAGCATGGCTTTGAGATGCTTCACCTTGTCAATGTTTGCAAAAATGAACGACCCACCGAGGGATACAACTACACTATTATTTCCGGGCATGCCAGCACAACGTTATATTCAACGCACGCTTTTTAACCCTTGCGCATGTCTTCAGACCAACATTTTTATACACGTCATTGCATATACTTGCTGTGGTCTGTGTGATCGGTAAGATACGCGCTGAATGGGATCATCTCAAGGAAGTCGCAGTACACAAACCCGGAATGGAAATGTTCTTCGGCCTGCTTAATCCTAAGGCCTCGCTCTACGAGCGGCCGTTCAACCGATACAAGGCGCGCAACGAGCACGACTTGCTAGTAGAGACATTGAAGGAGAAATTCAAAGTCAAAGTCATAAGGCTGGATAACGAAATATTAGGCGCTGCAGACGCACATGCGGAAATTAGGGCCGAGTTGCAGCGCATGGCCCTCAATTCAATCGGTTATGTGGGCAGCAGCAAGCAGGTAGAGGCGGCAAAATCCGCATTGGCATCGCAAGTACAATATTATGATTCCAACCATTTCCTCGACATGCTCATCATGCGCCCCATCATAGACACAAGATTGGGTGCCGCGAGGAGTGCAATATCGAGCCACATAGGGGTGGCACCCCTGAGCAACCTGTACTTTATGAGGGACCAGCAGATGGTCTCCGATGCTGGCATATTCATTGGCAGCATGTCTGCGCAGCAAAGGGCGCACGAAACAGAGCTGACGTCGTTGCTATGGAAGGCCATCAGAGCCCCTATTGCAGGGGCAGCAAAGCGCCCTGCGACCATAGAAGGCGGCGATTTCATGCCTATGGGAGATTTCGCACTCATAGGGCGCGGCAGCAGGACCAATGCTTTAGGCATCGAGCAGTTTCTCTCTTCAGGTTCAGGCTACAGCGAGATTGCTGTTGTGCACAGGCCAAGGCATCCTTTGATCCCGTCAGCCAGCATAGAACCGATGATAGACATGCACCTTGATACCTATCTCAACATTGCCGGCAGTTCTACTGCTGTAGGCCCATCAACTCTGCTTAAGAGCGCCAGCGTAGATGTATACTTCAGATCGTCCAAAGGCATATACTCAAAAGAGAGAACTAGGCAGAACCTGTACAATTATCTGAAAGGCAAGGGCTTCAACATTATTGACATCTCACTGGCAGAGCAGATGTCATATGCAACCAATTTCCTTTGCATTAATGACAATATGATACTTGCCGCAGACGCTTCGCGCAACATGCCCCTGGTGCTCAAGGACCTGAAGGGCAAAGCCGATGCAGATCCGAGTACATATGGAAGCCTGTTCAACGAAATGAAGAGGGAATATTCAAAAATGAGTCCAAGGGACATATTCCCTAATAGGGCCATAGGAAGGGATTTTGGCATAGACTTTGAAGTCATCGATGTCGAAAACCTCACCGGAGGCTACGGTGGCGTGCATTGTATGACGGCCGCAATATCAAGGTCGTAAACATATGTTACTATTTTTCGTCATCGGCGTTTTGCCTGGCATCTTCCTTCATCTTTTCGCGCTCGTTTTTTATGTGGCACATTATGCACAGGCCCTCATTTGCTACATAATGGTCGTCACATACGCTTCTTCCGCAGTTCTTGCACACGTGTTTTGCTTCTTTGCTGCATACTGCGCATATGCTGCCGGGTATAAGCTGCATCAACCTCTTGGGCGTGCCCTTGCTTCCAGCTTGCACTGGTGCCTTACCCTTGCTAGCGCATATCACGCACATGTCGCGCATAGAGTCATAATGCAGGTCGCACACCCTCCTATGGCAAAACCTGCACGTGTGCTTGGCTTCGCGGCTGCACAGCTCGCATTTGCCCGACAACGCGTTCCTGTATGCATTTTTAGGCTGCATATACAAGCATCGTATCCTAAGAATTTAGATTTATGCACATCTAAAGCGGGATCAGCCAGACAGCAATCAACAGAGCAACAACGCTGCCGGCGACGCTTGCAAAAAAGTTCGAGGTGTACTTATTTCCTACTCCCTTCTCCTCATAATAGCCCAATATCGAATCGAACAACGTGCCGAAGAACCCGCCGGCCAGCGCAGCCAGCACGACATACCAGATGCCCGGTCCGAAAGCCCGCGAAAGCTGCCCATATACAAGCAATGGGGTTATTGAAATCAGCGCAGAGCCCAAAAGCCCTGACATCAATCCTATCGCTGTAACGCCTCCTGAAACACCTTTCTTTACCTTCTTGAATGATATGAGCTGCGTGGGCATGCCGTCAAGCACGCCGAGCTCGCTGCTGAACTTGTCCGATGTTATTGCCGCCACCGACCCTACGAATGCGGCAAATATCAGAATCCCGTATGCACCCGAGAACCAATTGGTGGATATATAGAAAAGAAGTGCTATGGCAGTAGGGCAAAGCCCGTTGGCAATAACGTTCCTGGTGGTCCTTACCCTCTCGAAAAGCCTCTTCTTCTGCTTGTATGCTCTCCCTACATAGCTAACTACGCCTGAAAGCACAAGAAACATAAGCATTGCTAGGAAGAAATATAGGCCGAATCCGCCGCCAAGGTATATTATCAGTACGCCCATGGCCACTGCAGAAGCAGTCGCTTTCATGTCTAACGTGAAAAATTCCATAAAATCATTTCATAAAATTGAAATATTCCGCTATTTGGAAAGTCTTTTAAGTTTTATCTTTTATATAATCTTAGGTTCTCTAACTAAGGAAGGTCGTGAAAAGAACTGGTCGCCTTGCCAGCGTGGAAACACGCTGGCCTCTTTCTCTATAACCATTGCACTACAGTCTATAATGCGCCATTCGCATACGACGTAAATAGCATTGCGCATGGCGCTAATTGCGTTAGTAGATATTGATTGCAAGGGTATATTAATTTATTCCTGCCTATAATAAAAAGAGCGTGCTAATTATGCCAAAAGAGAAAGCAATAAAGGACATAGAGGACCTTCCGGGCATAGGCGAAGCCACTGCGGCAAAGCTCAAAGCGGCTGGCATAGACACGCTTGATAAAGTTGCCACTGCCATACCTCACGAACTCTCCGAACTCGTTGGCATAAGCGTGGAGAGCGCCAAGAAGGCCATAGCAGCTGCGCAGGAATCAACAACGGTCAACTACGAGACCGGCACAGAATTTTATGATAAGCGGGTAAGCATAGGCAAGATCTCAACGGGCTCCAAGGACCTGGATGACCTCATAGGCGGGGGGATAGAAACCAACGCCATAACCGAAGTTTACGGCAAGTTTGCAAGCGGCAAGACACAGCTGAGCTTCCAGCTATGCGTGAATGTGCAGCTGCCAAAAGGGAAGGGAGGGCTCGAGGGCGCTGTCCTTTTCGTCGATACGGAGGGCACATTTAGGCCGGAGCGCCTGAAAGAGATAGCGAAGGCGAAAGGCATGGATCCAGATGCGGTTCTTGGCAACGTCATGTACGTGCGCGCGCAGACCACCGACCAGCAGATACTCACCATAGAGCGCGCAGACAAGCTTATAACAGAGAAGAACATAAAGCTCATAATAATAGACTCGCTGACCGCGCTTTTCCGCGCCGAATACATAGGGAGGGGAGCGCTGGGAGAGCGCCAGCAGAAGCTCAACCAGCACATACACAGGCTCCAGATCCTAGCAGACAAGTACAACCTTGCCGTCTACGTTACAAACCAGGTGATGGACAACCCTGGCATACTGTTCGGCGATCCTACGACACCGATAGGAGGCAACATAATGGCCCATGCAGCCACGACAAGGCTTTACATGAGGAAAAGCAAGGAGGACAAGAGGATCGTCAGGCTCACTGATTCTCCTAATATGCCGGACGGCGAATGCATAATCAAGGTAACCCCAGAAGGCATAAAAGACTAAAAGGAAGGATGATATGCTCTATCTCATAGGTGCAGGCATAGGCGAAAGCGACATATCGATGGGCTCGATAGAGGCCTGCCGCAGCGCCTCCAAGGTTTATTACGAGAAATATACCAGCCTTATAGGCGAATCCAAGGTGCGCCTTATATCGGACATGATAGGCAAGGAACTTGTAGAGCTGCAGCGCAGCATGCTTGAAGAGGAATCTTCCAAGATAATAAAGGAGGCCAAGGATGCAGACATAGCAGTAATACTCTCAGGGGACCCGATGATAGCGACCACGCACAAGATACTTTTCATAAGTGCGAAGAAGGAGGGCGTTAATGTAAAGATATGGCATTCTAGCTCGATCCTTACTGCAGCGATGGGCGAATCGGGTCTGGACTTCTACAGGTTCGGCAAGGTCGCTACCATATCCAGGTGGACGGACAGCTACAGGCCAGTCTCGTTCTACGAGTCCATAGTAGCAAACCAGTCGAACAACCTGCACACGCTTCTGCTATTGGATTATATGCCGGAATCAGGCAGCTCAATGCAGCTCGCCGAGGCGCTGCGCATACTCGTTGAGGCAGAGAACCATTACGGCAAAGGCATCATCCACCCAGGCACGAAAATGTTCGTCATGGTCAACCTAGGCGCAGAAAAGCAGCAAAAGCTCTATGCCAGCATATCCGAGCTGGAGAAGTCCATCATCGAAAAAGGGCCCGCATGCATCATACTACCGGCTAAGCTCAGCGACATAGAGGAGGAGGTAGTAGGCAGCATATTTTATTGAATATGCAGTACGATAAAAGAGATGAAGTGGTCCAATGCCCATGAACATACTGTTCGACCATAAGAATAGAGCGGCTCTGGTGAAGGATCAGTCAACCATAGACATACTGCGCAACGGCCACTTCGGGAGGAGGGACGGCCAGATACTGCATCTCGATATAGAGGAGGCCCTCTACCTGATGGACGTTAGGAAGGCGGAATGCCGCGACCAGGAGACAGGCGAAGCCCTAAAATTCAACGACATAGCCGCAACATTCAGCAAAAGCAGGAAGTTCATGGCGAGGTACTTCACATACAAGGACTGGAGGGACAAGGGGCTCATAGTAAAGCGCCCTGAAGGGATGAAGGTAAATGGCCAGGGGACTACATCAAAAAAGTACCCAGCCAAGAAGCTCAACCTGCAGCACTACGACTTGGAAGGAACATTCTTCCCGGACGACATGGTGACAATAATAGACGATCCAGCTTCGGGCGAAAAGATATACAACGACCATTGGTTCGGCCAATACGGCACATACAAGTCAAGCGACCACGGCATACTCAACAAGCTCGACATATACGAAACGATGTTCCTGGCAGAGGGCGGCGCACTGAAGCTGCGCAACTTCCGGCCAAGGGAAGTTTTTGAAGCCGCATCTAAGAGGCGCTCAGACTTTCCGAAGCTCTATTCGGTGTATTCTGAATGGAGGAGCAGGGGCTATGTCGTCAAGACTGGGTTCAAGTTCGGCACGCACTTCAGGATATACTTTCCTGGCGCGAAGCCAATAATGTCGCAGGACTCGTGGGTGCATTCGAAGCATGTGATACAGGTTTTCCCTAGGGATGTCAAGCTGCTAATAGCAGAATGGGCGAGAGCCATACGCGTAGCCCATTCGGTGCGCAAGACTTTCATACTGGCCATACCTGGAAGGAGCAGGAAGAAGAAGCTTGGCATAGATTTTTTCCTATACCACAGGTCGAACGGCAACACAGACATGCCAGAGAGCAGCAAGCCGAAGTATGCAATGCTTTCGCTTAGTGAGGACGAATACATAGGCGGCGCAGAGCTATCCGCGATAATAGGCGAAGCGAAGTCGCGCGACTGCGAGCTTGTGATAGCCATAGCTGACAGGGAAACCGCGGTCACATATTATAGGGTAAGGAAGATAGAGCTCGAAAAGAGCCCCTACGAGTACTACGAGATAGACTGGATGCAGCCCTAGGCTCTCTCATTTGCTGTTCGTTGACTCCTTTCCCTGGAGATAGAGCTCGCTAGCCATCTTCAGCCTCGATACAGAGTGCGCTACGACCTTTCCATTGCCCTCGAACTTCGCAAGGAAGAGCCCTACACCCCCGAACATTGCCGTCCTTATGTTGTCTACGAACGTTATCTTGTACTTGAGGCTGGAATCAAAACCTGCTATGTGCCCCGGATCAATCTCGAGCGGATTGTCGTCAGTTACATTGTACTCGACGATATCCCCTGTTATATGCAGAAATACATTTCCCGGGCCGACGAATTTTTGTAGTATAAGTCCCGCGCCCCCGAAGAACGCACCTCCTATGCCCACTGTCTGCATTGTGAACTTGACAGTTTCATCTGCAGCAATGAATGCGTAATGCTCTGCGATAAAATCCTCCCCTTCGTCAAGAGTTAGCTGGTATATCTTGCCGGGCAATATCCCTGCAACAGTGATGTGCCCCGGCTCATCCTTGGCGGTGAACTCTGTTAGGAAGCCCGTAGCACCGGTAACCTTCCTCTCTATCGCGCCTACTATGCCGCCCACCATCCTCGGCTCCATCACCACAGATTTGCTCTTGCTGACCAGCTTTCCAGAATCAGAGTATACCTTTTCGCCTGCGTCAAGGCTTATCCTCACAGCCTGCATGCTTCCCCCTATAACTTCATATTTCATGCAACCACAGACTAATATTGAACAATAGTATTTTATAGGTGCATTTCAAATAACCACTAAGTTATCTTTGGTGGAAAGATGGCAGCTGTAAAAAGCCGCGATGTATGGAACATGTATTTAAATGTTGATTCAAACTTGCGTTCATATGCACGGCTGAAAGGCCTATGGGTATACGGATACAAGCTTCATTACAATGACCACTATGGCATAGTGATGGTGCTTGAAACACACTTGAACTACATCAAGCCAAACAAATCCAACCTGCTCAGGCGCGAAGTTGATGGGCTTGAAATAGATAGCAGGTACGGTAATATCAAGCTGTTTGTCAACCATGTCAATGCAATCAACAAGGCGACACAAGAGATGATCAGGCTCCTCGATTCAGGTAACGAAGTAAAGATAGACATAAATGTGATGCTCAGGAAGAATCCAGCTCCAAGGCACTTGCAGCAGCGCAATATGGGCATGAAGGACTATCCATTCACATTAATCAGCAACTATCCAAATTCCATGATCGAACTGTCGGGAAGGCAGATATTGGATGAAAAGGCCAGGCAACCGCTGCCAATACCTCTGCGCACCAGCCATTGATTCATAAAAGCTAAACATAAAGGAAAAGAAATTGAAAAGAAAAAAGAGAAAAAGAAAGACGGCAATCAGTCCATCTCTCCTCCCATGCCTCCTGGCATTCCTCCTGCACCTGCGCCACCGCTTGGCTTGCTCCTGGAGCTTATCATGTCGTCTATCCTCAGGATTATCTCTGCAGCTTCGCTTGCGCTGTATATTGCCTGCTCCTTTATCCTGAGCGGCTCATATACTCCGAGCTTGTTCATGTCGCCTATGGCGTTCTTGAATATGTCTACTCCGGTGTTGCTTCCGTCCTTTGTCCTGTGCCTGCTCCTCAGCTGTACAAGCGTGTCGATTGCGTCCATTCCCGCGCTCTCTGACAATGTCTTCGGTATGACTTCCAGGGCGTCGGCGAACTTCTGTATGGCTAGCTGCTCCCTCCCTCCAACGTTGTTGGAGTAGTTCCTGAGCGCAGTGGCGAGGTCAACCTCTATGCTGCCTCCTCCGAGCACGTATTCGCCATCCTCTATCACGCTTGATATGGCGCCTATCACGTCGGTGACCATCCTCTCGCCTTCATCTACGACCTGCTGCGTACCGCCGCGTATGAACAATGTCACGCTCTTCGGGTTCTTGCAGTCCTCCACGAACACCATCTGCTCGCCGGATACCTTCCTCTCCTCAACAAGGCCTGCGAATCCTAGGTCATCTTGGCTCAGGTCGTCTAGGCTTGTCACTATCTTGCCTCCTGCGGCCTTGGTCAGCTTCTCCATGTCGCTCTTCTTTACTCTCCTTACCGCCAATATGCCTGCCTTCGCCAGGTAGTGCTGCGCTACGTCGTCTATGCCCTTCTGCGTGACTACCACGTTCGCTTTGCTCTTGACTATCTTGTCAACCATATTCTTGAGCATCTTCTCTTCCTGCTGCAGGAACGACTGCATCTGCTCCGGTGATGTTATCTCTATCTTTGCATCTGTCTCGGTCTTCTCTATCTCAAGCGCTACGTCCAGCAACGCTATCTTGGCGTTCTTTATCGACTTCGGCATTCCGGGGTGCGCCACTTCCTTGTCTATCAATACACCATTTATCAATGCCGTATCGCCTACCGTTCCTCCTGCCTTCTTCTCTATCTTTATAAGGTCGTGGTCTATGACGATCTTGCCCTTTGCATCCTTATCCATTACCTGCTTTACGGCCTTTATTATTAGCTTGCTTATGTACGCCTTGACTTGGTCGTCGCCAACGTTCTTCGAACCCATAGAAACCATCGCTATCTTCTGCAGTATGGCTTCGTCCGCAGCGTCTACCTTTCTGGCCTTCTCCCTGAGTATCGATGACGCCTTCTCTGCCGCCATCTTGTAGCCTTTTATGACCGTTGTTGGATGCACTCCCTGCTCTAGGAGGTCTCCAGCCCCACGCAGAAGCTCGCCCGCGATTACCACTACGCTTGTAGTCCCATCGCCTACTTCCTTGTCCTGCGTCTTGGCGATGTCGACCATAATCTTTGCAACCGGATGCTCTACATTCATCTCCTCCAATATCGTGGCTCCGTCGTTTGTTATGGTTATGTCACCAAGGTCGCTCACCAGCATCTTGTCCATTCCTTTCGGTCCAAGGGCGCTCTTTATCGCTGTCGCAACCGCAATTCCGACCGCTATGTTTGTCCTCTGCGCATCTCTTCCAAGAATCCTATTCGCACCTTCAGGAAGGTACAATACCTGTTGTCCATTCAATTGATTTTCTGCCATATGATTTCACCCTTTAAGCATCAACGATTTAGTTCAAAAATCGATTTATAGCATCGTTCTACAAGAAAATAACATGCATGTAATTAACGTCAGCAAAGTGCATATTTCATTTACATGTATTAATACACTTCACAGCCCTATATATGCAGATAAGATATTTATAGCTTGCCCTATCTCAGCCTAACAGGCCGTCAACAATGCCGCCGAATGCATTATCTATGTCCTCATATTTCAATACTGCAATCTCTCCGTTGTCGCTCGCCTCGCTGAATCTCTTATCCATTGCTACTCTCCCTACCAGCTTGGCGCCAGATATTTTTAGCAGGTCATCTACGCTTCCCTCGCTTCCCTCATACATGTTCTCGACCACGCCAAGCACCGCTTTGCCAAGCCTCTTGGCCATCATAGCAGAACGTATTGAATTGAGCATTGCAATCTTCTGCGGCGTTGTTACTATGACAAAGCCATCTATGTCAAGCACCTGCATTATAGTCAGTGGCGCATCCGATGTGCCGGGCGGCAGGTCTATTATCAGGTAGTCCAATGGGCCCCACTCTGTGTTCTCGAAGAAATCGTACAGCATCTTGACTATTATGGGCCCTCTCCATATTATTGGCTTCTTAAGGTCGTCCACGAGCATCGCCGTAGAAGCAACCTTGACGCCTTCCTTCACAAGCGGTTTTAACGGAAATGAAGCGGTGTCCATCATTTCATTGATTCCGAGGAACATTGTTACATTCGGGCAGTCTATATCGGCATCAAGCAGGCCTACGGAAAAGCCCTTCTTGGAAAGCTCGTAGGCGATGTTGACCGCTATGGTGGTCTTGCCCACTCCTCCCTTGGCGCTGTATACGCCTATCTTGTGCTTTATGCTTGAGAGCTTCTTCTTTATCCTGTCGCGCGTGTTCAGCGTGTTTATGAAGGAAGGATGCATGACCTCTTCGTTCGGCTTTTGGCCAGCCCCTTCAGGATTGCTGCTGCCCGCCTCTTTGTTATAATTATCCATAAAACCACAAAGCAGTTCTGATATACTCTAATGCCGAATGATTTATACGTGCCTTTTGGCAGAGTTTACTTTTCTACTAAGCTTGCGCCTTCTCATGGGCTTCTTGCTGCCGAACCAATAGCGGAAGCTGAAAAACAGGAAACCGCTGCCCAGAGCAACGCCGAACCACAGCGTCGCCAGCCTGGTCATTATTGTCGCAGCTGCGCTTATCGATGAACTGATCCCAAAAGTGCTTGATATGAGAGCCACCATGGCTACATCAGCAGAACCAATAGTGCCTGGTATGAACGACACGATGCCTATTAGCACCGACACTATGTATACTAGCACGCTTTTTAGCACGGGCACGTTGATGCCAAGCGCATGGAGCGACAGGTAGAGCGAAAGCGATGTCAGAAGATATGCAGGGACTGTGAAAAGTAGCGAAAGCAGGTACACCTTGGGCGTGTTGAGCTTGCTCTGCGAAGCGAAGTACTCGTCTCCATACAGTGCAAACACCTCCGACAGCTTGCCCCTCAATATCCTTTTCTTAAGTATATCAAAAAGCCACGGGTTGAGTATAAAGATGAATGGCAGCAGTATGACAAAATCTACAATCAGTATGAAAGGCAGATACGTAACGAAAAGCATGCCAAATATCAGGCTCAGCACCACGAAACCAAGAAAATCGGTAAATATGTCTACGCTCACTATCGGCAGTATCTCTATGAAATGCGTATTGGATACCCTGTCTACTGTGTATGCCGATACGACCCTCCCTATCCTGCCCGGGGTCAGGTTCATCGCATAGAGCGACAGATAGATTACAAAATTCTTGACCTCTGATATCTTTATCTTCAGGATGCGCAGGTAATAGCGCCATTTGAAGAACCTCACAAAGAAGCTGAGGAATTGGAATACGAACGCGAGTAGGTATATAAGCACATTGACGTGTTCTATCGTTCCCATAACCCCGAGCAGGCCGCCCTTAGAGAATATGGCGATGCCTACAAAGACGATAAGGCTAGCCACAAGCAGTATGACTACGAACCCAATAACCCTGTGCACCAGCTTGAAATACGCCTCCCTGGAGGGATTCTTCTGTTTTACTATGAGCTGCCACAGCGTCTCTTTCTTCTTCTTTGCCGCCATCAAATACACTGGATCATGTTCAGAAAAATGCCCCCTGGCTTATCATACAATTTGTTCGCAATGCCTATAAGCCTTGGCACATTGAAGCTGTTCGCTCTTATCATCAGGAGCCTTTTACCAATCCTATGCAATAAAAAATCTAAAAACCTGCCCTTCCCTCAGCCTTCTTCAAGCCTTAGAACGCATGGCGCCTGCCTTTCCCTGCAGGCCTGCCAAGCCTTTCTTGTACCCGTGCTTGTATGCAGCATGCACTATGATGAAAGCTATGAGCACGGCGATGATTATCACTACAAGCCCGCTTCCCTGCGACCTCCTGGTGCTGCGCGTTATTATGCTCGCCGATTCCTTGAAGGCCGATACATACATCCATATGTCGAAACCCAGCGCGAAAGAGTTGTATATGGCTATAAGTATGCTCCATACGTTTCTTCTCTGCGCCGCGATGATGATAGACTGTATTGTTATTATCAAGCCGAACCCTATTATGAGGATGCCCAGGAACACCAGGTTGAAGCTGAGTATGAACTCCAATGTGGCAAACGATATGTAGCCCAGCCAGGCCGATGCAAGCCCGAGCACCGTTGCTATCACATAGACAGAGCCGACGAAACCGAGGCCTACGGCCGATATGGCGCTTGCCTTCTTGAATTTCGACTTGTCATTTGTCTTTTTCAGCATGCCGAGGCTGAAGCCGCCTGCATATGCATCCCATATGGATATGACAAAATCTACAGCAATGATTATTATTGTAAATATTTCAGCGAAAGATATGCAATCACCCATTTGGCCTCTCAGCAAAAAACTAAAAATTATACAGAATCATTTTAAGCCAGAATGTTGATATACCTGTTGGTGTTGATATGCCTAAATTCAAAATCAGGGAATTCAAGGTCAAGAGCGCAATGACGAAAAACCTGGAAGGAAGGGGAGAGCAAAGCGTATACGTGATGGAGCCTGCGAACCCCAAAGGCAAGCCCATCCTGATATTCCTGGCAGGCATGATGGGCTCTGGCAAGTCCATGCTGTTCAACGATGACTTCTTTGCAGAGAATATGCAGCAGAGGATAGAACGGCTTTATGCATCAGGCAGGATTAAGGGATCAATTTACGTGTTTCCTGACTTGATGACGAAGTTCGGCGGCTGCCAGTATACAAACTCCACAGTAGCGGGCAACTACGAAGACTTCATAATAAACGAGATGATACCATACATAAAAAGCGTGTACAAATCAGAGAAGGTTGCAATATTGGGCAAATCGTCCGGAGGCTATGGAGCCATGATCCTGGCGATGAAGCATCCTGAATTAATAAACGCGGCTATGGATCATTCAGGTGATTCGTACTTCGAATACTGCTACATGCCTGACTTTCCAAAAGCAAGAAGGTCAATAGAGCCTTTTGGCAGCGCCGAGGCTTGGCTCGCAAACTTCTCAAAGAAGCTGAACAAGAAAGGCAATGATGATTTATCTACGCTTAACATCATATCAATGGCGGCTTTCTACTCTTCAAAAGGCAGAAAGATAGAGCTCCCGTTCGACCTCCATACAGGGAAGATCAGGGAAGATATATGGAGCATGTGGCTGTCGAACGACCCTATCAGGATGGTAGATACGCACTACAAAGCGCTGCAAAAGCTCGACTTCCTCGGCATAGACGTGGGCCTGTACGACCAGTTCAACCTCCTTGAGGGCTCGAGGGCACTTCACGAAAAGCTTTCCAAGCTCCACGTCAAGCACACATATTCCGAGTTCAAGGACTCTCACATCAACACAAGCTACAGGTATGACATATCAATACCGCTAGTGGAAAAGGCGCTGTACAAAAGGAGAGGATAAAAATACATCCTGCCAAAATGTATAATGAAAAATGCTTCGGGTAATCATACATGAACAAGTTCGTTGCCGTGCTCAAGCTCACACGGATAGAGCACAGCGCCATGCTGGTCATCGCTGTCCTAGCCGGAGAGCTGATAGTTGCCGGCCATCTACCCAACGCCTATATACTGCTGCTCAGCATCATAGTGCCGATATTCGTGAGCATGGGCTCCTTTGCGATAAACGATTATTATGATATAGAGGTGGACAGGCTCAACAAGAAGACAAGCCGCCCAATAGTGTCAGGGGCAATCAGCAGGAAAGGCGCCATGTACGTCGCTGCATCATCGTTTGTGATAGGCGCAGCTGCAAGCGCACTGATAAACCCATACGCATTCGCCATAGCCTTCATATTCGCAGCATTGGCCGCTCTCTATAGCTACAAGCTGAAGGAGATGCTCCTTGTAGGGAACATCTATATAGCGTTCTCAATGGCCATACCCTTCATATTCGGCGACTACGTCATGTCTACTAGCCTTAACATCAACATAGTGCTGATAACGCTGGTCATACTGCTGAGCGGCACGGCCCGCGAGATACACGGCATGATACGCGATTACCACGGCGATACAAAAGCAAGGAGGATAAGGAACCTGCCGTATTACATCGGCCTGAAGGATTCGTCATATGCGGCACTGGCGCTCTACATCGCTGCAATAGCCATAAGCGTATTCATGTTCCTGTTCAAGATGCCGTTCCTGTACAATCTCATTTACATGGTGCCGATAGCGATAACAGACATCATGCTTCTCTACGTGAGCGCCATATACATCAAAAGGTACAGGGTTTCTAATGAAGGCGCTTTCGACACCGCGCGCAACATAAGCTTGGGCGCGATGGCGCTGGCACTTATAGCGTATCTGCTCTCAAGCGCTCTGTATTTCAGCCTGTTCAGCATTTGACTATGGAGATTACGTCATGGGGCAGCAGCTTCACCCTCCCATTCAGGGCCTTCAGTTCAACTATGAAGGCGAAGCCAGCAGCGTTGCCTCCTAGCTCTTCTACCATCTCGAGCGCAGCGATAGAAGTTCCACCCGTAGCGAGCAGGTCGTCCACTATTAGCACATTGTCGCCGCTGTTTATTGAATCCTTGTGCATCTCGATCTTCTGGTGCCCATATTCGAGATCGTATTCAGCGCTTATCTTTTCGTAAGGCAGCTTTCCTGCTTTCCTTATTGGCACGAAAGCGCATTTCAGTGCATATGCCAGTGCAGCGCCTATTATGAAGCCTCTTGCCTCTATCCCGACTATCTTGTCTATCTTGCGGCTTGACACCTTGTTGGCCAAGTAATCTATGGCGAGCGAAAACGCCTGCGGATCGGCAAGCAGCGGCGTTATATCTTTGAACAGCACGCCTTTCTTCGGATAGTCCTTAACGTCCCTGAGCTTGCTGCTTATGAAATCCTCTATCTCCATTTGGCACTGCCGCTTCCTATTCTATTATGCAGTTCAGCTGCATTCGCTGTATCCGCACTTGGGGCAGGTGAAGCAGCCTTCCGCCGCCACCATCTCAGTGCCGCACGTTGGGCATTTCTTCTCGCTATGTGGCGAGAGCACATACGTAGTTGCGCCCTCCCTTATCGCTGCCATTGATATCTCCTGACCTTTCCTCTCCTTTTCCTCCTTCATATGCACTATCTTCTTTGCGCCTCCCAATTGCGTAGCATCCTTGTTTACTGCGGAAAGCACCTGGACGCTCTTGCTGCTGTCCCTGTATACTGTTATCCCCTTGCAGCCGAGCTGGTACGCCATGTTGTAAGCCGTCTCTATGTCCTGAGGAGTGGCATAGCTCGGGAAGTTTATCGTCTTGGACACGGCATTGTCCGTGTATTTCTGGAACGCTGCCTGCATCTTCACATGCCATTCCGGCGCAATGTCATACGCGGTCACGAATAGCTTCCTCACCTCTTCCGGTATCGCCTCAACATCCTGTATCGATGTCTTGCCTGCAAGCGTATGCATCAACTCGTCAGAATAGAAGTTGTACTCGAGTGCATACCTCTCGAACTCGTTGTCTACTTCTATCAGGTTCGAGCCAAGGCTGTCCTTGACGTTCCTCATGTACACAACTGAGAATATAGGCTCTATGCCCTGCGAAGCTCCACCAGATATTATGCTTATCGTGCCTGTGGGTGCTATAGTAGTGACCGTGGAGTTCCTAAGTGGCTTGTAGCCGAGCTTGTACCATATGCTGTTCTCGAACTCCGGGAACGGGCCCCTCTCCACGGCGAGCTCCTCGCTCATCTTCCTCGCGTTTTCAGTTATGAAGGACATGACTTTCTCGGCAAGCATTAGCGCCTCATTGCTGTCATACTTTATATTGAGCTTTATGAGCATGTCGGCCCACCCCATAACCCCAAGGCCTATCCTCCTTATCGCCTTGCTCACCTGCTCTATCTGCGGTATCGGGTAGTTGTTCATGTCTATTACGTTGTCTAGGAATCTTGTGCCTAACCTTACCGTCTCGCGCAGCAGGTCCCAGTCAACTTCGTAATGGTGGTCTGTCCTCTTGACCATCTTCGCCAGGTTTATGGATCCAAGGTTGCACGAATCATACGGGTAAAGCGGCTGTTCACCGCAATTGTGAACCACCATACCGTTTGCTATGAATGAATGCGTCCTGGGCTCGATTATGTCATATACGTCCTCTTCGCCTGCATCCTCCACTGATGACACCGTAGCTACATGCCTCTCAGCATACGGGCCCTTTGTATAACCACGCAACGCAGAAAGAAGCGAAGAATTCTTCCTGTCAGAGATGAAACCCACCTGTTCGGCGAACGCAAGCAATCCACCTCCTGTTATTACAAGATCATGATACGGTTTTGTCGCATACATCTTTGGCATCCTGTCTGGTCCTGGGAGCGCCTTAATGCCTGCTCCTTTGCGGTTCAGATATATCCTTGAATATATGCCTAAATTCAGCAGCAGCATCTGAACGTCTTGGAGAAGCCTTTCGCTGACGGATGAGAGGCGTACTGAGCGCCGCGATTTGCCTCCAATATTTACTGTACCGTCTGCTTCGAACAGCCCCTGCAGGAATCCTGCCTGCATTTCCCTGCTTCCAGAGAAAACCGCGTCGGGCACTTGCAACTTTTCTGCCCCCAATCCTTTGTTTACCGCGTACTCCTTAAGCCTTTCAGAAGACAGCGAGACCATGTTCCTGGAATCTACATGCACAAGGCCTACATGATATTCGTGGCGATTTACGGATTCGCGTACAATCCCGTTCACGTAATCCTCGAACATGCCTGCTATCCCCCTATCATTGCCATAGAAAGACAATACTGCCCTGTCATTTCCGGCTCCGTGGTTTATGTGCCCGTCTCCGATTAACCAGCCCAATACTCTGCCCTCAGCTATGCTGCCAGAGCTTCCAAAGGCACCCTTCTCATCCAATACTCTTATCTCCTCTCCTTGTTCAAGCATTCCCGCCTCAACCCATCCTCTAGAATCGCTGTAAATCTTATGATCCTTGGTAACTTTGATTGAGAAGCCCTCTTTGGTTTTTATCTTGACTACGTGCTTGAAACCAGTCTTGAACACATTTGAGGCACGGCTGAATCCGCCGCTGAATCTTCCATCTATCTTTACTTCTACCTCCTTGCCCTCCTTGTACAGGTCGGCGGCGCGCCTAGCGCCCTCAGAAGTGTAAATTAATGTATCGCCGGTGACACAGGGATTTGTCGACTCTATCGGCCCGTACTTGGGCACCGGGTTTGAGTATGTCGAATTCATCCTGTCTATGAACACCACTCCCGGGTCGCCAGTCTTCCACGCCATTGTTATTATCAGGTTCCACACCGCCCTGGCGTTCAGCATCCCAACGACCTTCTTGTTCCTGGGGTTTATCAGGTCATAGTTGGCATCGTTCTTGAGCGCGTCCATGAACTTGTCCGTTATGGCAACGGATATGTTGAAATTCCTGAGCACGCCCTCGCTCTCCTTAGCCACTATGAAGTTCAATATGTCCGGATGGTCGACGCGCAATATGCCCATGTTTGCGCCCCTCCTCTTGCCCCCCTGCTTTATCTGCTCGGTAGAAGCGTCGAATATTTTCATGAACGACAGCGGGCCTGATGCTACGCCTCCTGTTTTGTGTACAACATCATTGGAGGGCCTGAGCCTTGAGAACGAGAAGCCAGTTCCTCCTCCGGTCTTGTGTATTATGGCTGTGTACTTAACCGCATCGAATATCTCATCTATCGAATCACCTACTGGCAGCACGAAGCACGCGCTGAGCTGGCCAAGCTCCTTCCCTGCATTGAATAGCGTGGGCGAGTTCGGCATGAACCTGAAAGATACCATCGCTTCGTAAAACTGGTTCTCTATATCCCTGACCTGTTCGTCGCTCTTGCCATAGCTCTTCTCGGCTGCCGCTATCGCCTTAGACACCCTGGTGAACAGCATCTTCGGCGTCTCTATTACCTTCCTATCCTCATCCTTGCTCAGATACCTCGCCGCAAGCACTATGAGCGAGTTGATTGGCATCTTGAGTTCGTCATCAGGTATGCCGAGGGCCTTCTTTGCTGCCCTTATCTCAGCGCGCTTGTTCCTGTAAAGTATGTACGCTTTTGCGACGTTCGGGTCATTCTCCATCAGCACTTTTTCCACTATGTTCTGTATGTCCTCTACCCCTATCTCTTCCTTGCCAAGCTCATCGACATTCTTGACAACGCTTTCTGCTACAATCTGCGCATTCTTCTTATTTTCCTCTGCCTCCTGCATCGGGTAGACGTTTGCGAAAGCACGTTCTATGGCGCTTTCAATCTTCCCCTCATCAAAACCCACCTTTTCCCCGTTCCTCTTTATCACAAATTTAGTCGCCATTTAAACCCCTCGGCACTTACAATTTTAGAAATAAGATTTATATAGCAGATTGCATCAAACGCGGTATTCACGTAGCCGTTCGTGTATGAAAACTTCCACTACTAAAAAGTATTGTTGTCGTAAAGGCCGATTAGCGGTTTGCCGCATTTAAAAAGGTTGCTTTTCTAATATAATTTTTCCGTTTCTACCCCGTCGTTTTCCTCTGACAGGATGTAGGAATTGAATCTCTCCCATGCCGTTTTATACGTGTTGTGCTCCCGCGTATTTACTGTGTAATACATCCAGCTGGCGAATTTTGACTTGGGTATGCTCTTCTGCGATACCTCATATATATCCATGGCGGTAACATTCTTCCATTTTGCGGCTTTCGCCGTTGAGAACTCGTTTCGTATGTCCTCGCTGTTGAACTCATACTGGTTGTCAGAGAGAGCCTTGTGCGTCTTCCATGACAGCCCGGATGAAAATGCTGCTATGAGCACCCCGATATCCTTCAACTGCAAATCCTCATCTGTGTATTCGCTCTCGTGTTTCTGCGAGAGCTTGTGCAGTTTCTCCTGCAAGATGTCATACTTGGTCAAATTATGTTTTATCGGCATGACACAACCCTATAAATCCCGAATGCTCGGTATTTATAATAAATAATTACACCGAATAAAAATATATATGTTTGTTATGAATATTGAATTGAATCAGGGCGACTAACATGGCAATATTCAACATTTTCGGGAAAAAGGATGTAAGCGCGGACATAACGAAGAACATACCCTACCGTCTGGTCACGGAATGGATGCCGTACAAGATGTTTTCCGGAAGGAAGAGCAGCGTCTTGCTCAAGGTCAAGCTGAAGAACCTCACCAACGAGGTGCTGCTCACATCGCTCGTCGTAGAGCTGCCCAACAAGCTGAGCTTCGACGAGATAGGCATGTCGAAGCAGAGGGAGGTGCGCGTGGGCGAATTGGCCCCAGAAGAGGAGAAAGAAATCGGCCTTAATGTGTATAACGGCACCGATGCCGATCCTGGCGAGTACACTGTATCTCTCGCAGCTATAGCGCACTACCGCGATTACGGCCACATAATAAACGCGATAAAGAAGCGCACTACTGTGCAGGTTGTTTGACTTTAGATTCGTCTTCCTTTGCAGGCTTCGGCGCTTCCTGCTCCTCCTGGCTTATGGCCTTGTATATGTCGCTTAGGCGCTCTGCGACGCCCTTGCCCTTTTCGGTGAGCTTTATTGTCTTTATCTTGCCGTGCTTCTCGCTTGATGTAAGGCCAAGCTTTTCGCATTCAACGAGGAAGTTGCACGCATGCACATAGGTCGTATTGGCAGCCTTAGCCAGGCTTGATATGTACCAGCTCTGCGACGTATCCATAAGCGCGACCAGTATGTTCGTCTGCTTTTCCCTGAGTAAAATATTCTCCATATAAATTACTTTGTGTGCATAAAACGGCCGTATTGCAGGGCAATATGCAAATATGCCCTTTACCTGCACGTATATATCCCAATACATAAATATATTAATTAGTTTCGGTAAGAAACTAGTATAGGTGACGTGCATGGTAAAATTTATCATAGCGAAACAGCTAGTCGGCAAGAAAGTGATAAGTGTCAGTGGATTTGATGTTGGCAGGTTTATAGATGCCGATGTTAATGAAATAACCGGCAAGATAAACTACATACTTGTTGAGCCGAATATGGATAGCAGCGTATCGAGCAAGCTCGATGCCCAGGACGGCCACGTGAAGATACCGTATAATTCCGTCACCGCTGTGGCCGACTACATAATGGTCGACCTTAAGGGGCTATGAGTGCGGTGATTCCATAATCCTTTGCGGCGGGGATGAGGCAGGAAGGGGTGCTCTGATAGGGCCGCTCGTGATTTCGATAGTCTCTGTCAAGAAAGCGATGGTCCACAAGCTGCCTGAGATAGGTGTGCGCGATTCTAAGCTGCTGAGCAGGAAGCGCCGCGACGAACTCTACAGCTCGATACTTGACATAGCGGAGGACGTGAAGATAGACAGGATAGCCCCGGCAGAGATCAATTCTGCTATGAAGGCGGGAATATCATTGAACGAGCTTGAAGCCATACATTTCGCAAAGCTTTTCGACAAATTTGACCAAGAAGTGAACTTTCTCTATCTCGATTCCCCTGACGTGATAGCCGAGAAGTTCGGCATACGCGTCAACATGCTGAGCAACAAGCCGACCAAGGTATACGGCATACGCGCCAAAGGGCTCAAGGGCGTCAAATACACTACGGTTGTGGCTGAACACAAGGCCGATTCCAGATATCCTGTCGTTTCAGCCGCAAGCATAATGGCAAAGGTCGAGCGCGACAGGGCGATGGACCAGCTCAGCGCATCTCTTTCTATAGAACTGGGCTCTGGCTATCCCTCGGATTACCACACTATAGACGCGGTGCGCAAGAACATGAAGGACAAGGAGCTCAGCATGCACATACGCGAGTACTGGAAGACGCTGGGGAACATAAGGCAGACAAAGCTTTTTAACTTTGGCGAAACATCTGCTTAACTGTGCGGACCTGTGGCGCAACTTGGATAGCGCGCGTGGCTTCGGACCACGCGGTTGCGGGTTCAAAATCGCCCTAGCAAAGGCTATCGCGATGCAAATCCCGCCAGGTCCGCCAGAAAATACTCAAAGCTGGCGCTATGGCAATATAAAAGCAGAAAAGCCTGGCGCAATTACTTCTTGCCTTCGTTGGGCTCCTGTATCTTTATGGTGCTTATGCCAAGCGGCGGTATTAGACCAAGCGAATACGCTACAAGAGTTCCAGTGGCGCTGCACCTGAAGTTGAGCCCGTTCATTATCTCCTCAGCCAGCGAGGTTGGGAGTATGTGCTTCTCGTTCCACGACTTCATTATCGCGCTGACGCCATCGGCGGATTCCTTGATGTCCACAGAGCCCGCCAGCTTGAGCTGCCCGACGCTCTTTGCATCCTTGGAATCGCCATCGAAATAATCAGCCAGGAAGCTGTATTTTACAGTGACTCCGTCCTTCGACGACTTGACCTCCTCAAGATTAACATTTATCTTTGGGAACCTTTGCTTGCTAAGGGCTTCCATAGACTCGATCTTGCCTTCTACGTTTGATACTGTGAATCCCGTTATCATGTTATCACTTTGCTTTATTAAGTTTAGAAAGATATAAGTATAAATAGGTTAGGCAGGCTGCATCAGTGCTGTACCTGCAACGATATAACAAGTTATTTATTATTGAACTCAGCAATAGAATCGGTGCATTGCTTGAAGCTTCTGCCATATGCCGCGTTTACAGTACTGCTCGCCTATTTTATGGTATCGGCTGCCGGGGCGTCAGGCGTAGTCTATGGAATAAGCAGCATCAATACTACAGTGTCGATAAACCTGAATGGCAGCGCGTACATAAGCGAAGCCATTACCACCATACTGCCTAATTCCTCCCTAGCCCAATACACGATAGACCGGTCCGGTCTTAATCTCACTCTGAGCAACTGGCAGGCAATAGTGGGCCCGCAGCTCGTGCAGCATATAATAAACCCAAGGACTGGCGTTTACGCCTTCCATCTTCTGCCCGGCCCTGTAAACAGGACAAGTTACGGCGGCATAGCTACCATATACATGAATTACTACGTTTATAACGTCACAACAGTGAACCAGACAGGTCCAAGAGTACTCGGATTCAAGTTCAACGATAACGTGCTTAACTTCGCCCACGGCTCTGGCGGCGTGGTCCTGGGACAGGACACGCGTTTCAACATAATACTGCCTAAAAACTCAAGGATCCTTTCAGTGTACCCGCTGCCCGACTATCCGAGCGACTTCGCTGCAAGCCAGGCCAACATATCAGAGGTATCATGGTTCGGCGGCGAGCCCCTGTACAACTTCAACCTCGTGTTCCAGGTGAAGGAAAGCCTTCTGACCGAGGTAAAGGGCTTCTTCGGATCAATCTACGCCGCTTTGGGAATATTCACGTACATAATAGTGCTTGCCATAGTGCTGCTCATAATATTCTACACGTACATGAAAGTGCATTGACGGTGTTTTGTTGGTACGCGCTGCAGAAGGAATATCAAAAGAGGAATCAATGCTGCTGTCCTACCTCAAGGACGGTGCCAAGCGCAGCATGGAAGATGTATGCAGGGCTCTTGGCATAGACCAGAGCGCCGCAGCAAGCTATGTGGAAGGCATGGAGAACCTTGGCGCAATATCGGTCCAACGCTCAAAGCAGTACGACATACAGCTGACTGAAGAGGGCAAGAGGGACATACGGGAAGGTTTTCCTGAAGAGCGCCTAATTGGCAGCATTGCCAAATCCAGCGGGCTGAAGATATCAGGCAGCATAGACAGCATAGCGCTCGGATGGGCCCGCAAGAACGGCTGGGTGGTGGCGGAGAACGGAAGCCTGAAACTCACCGACAGCGGTAAATCTGCTGTTGGCAAGGCCTATCCATACAGGGAGCTTCTCAGCAGTCTGGAAAACAGGAGAGGCAGCATGCTCATAGAAAAACTCATAAAAGAGAATAAGAATAAAATAGACGAGCTTGCGAAGAGGGGCCTAGTGACAATAAAGGAGCGGAATCAGATATCCTCCATATCAATAACGGATGAAGGCAGGAAACTGCTTGGCAGCAAGCCCGAAGAAATGATTACGTCGCTCAGCAGGGACATAATAAAGTCAGATATATGGAAGAGCAAGAAGTTCAAGAGCTACGATGTATCCGATCCGACAGAGCGTGCATATCCAGCGCGCATGCATCCGTCGCACAGGTTCTTCAACTACATACGCAGCGTGTTCTCAAGCATGGGCTTCTCAGAGGTAGAAGGGCCCATAATAAACAATGCGTTCTGGAATTTCGACGCACTGTTCTCGCCGCAGGACCATCCTACACGCGACATGCAGGACACATTCTTCCTTTCAAACCCAAAGGAGATAGACATAAACGACCTCGAGGTGCTGGGCAGGGTGAGGCGCATGCACAAGAAGGGATGGAAGGGCGCTTGGAAGGAGAGCCTAGCCAAGCAGGCGCTACTGCGCACGCACAATACTGTGGTGTCGGTGAAGAACATACTCAAATACGGGAGCCTTGACAACTCAGCCTATCCGGTGAAGCTGTTCTCGCTGGGCAAGGTGTTCCGCAACGAGAGCATAGACTACAAGCACCTGAATGAGTTGAACCAGCTGGACGGGATAATAATAGGCAATTCTCTCACCCTGTCAAACCTGATATTCACCATGCGCGAGTTCTACTCATACCTGGGCATCGACGTCAAGTTCAAGCCTTCCTACTTCCCGTTCGTAGAGCCAGGCATGGAGGGCTATTACTACAACAAGGAGCACAACGACAACATAGAGCTCTTCGGCGGCGGAATAATAAGGAAGGAGATAACCAAGGCGATGGGCACCAACAAGACCGTGCTTGCCTGGGGCATGGGCCTGGACAGGATGATGTTCGACTATGTTGAAACCAGCTCCCTTTCGGAAATATACAGGAACCAGGTGGGCTGGCTGAGGAGTTTCAGGTACAAGAAGAGCATGTGATACTGTGGCAGTAATGACGTTCGCCTTGGGCGACATAGAGAAGCACATAAGCAAGGACAAGTTCGTGGAGCTAGCAGAGCGCATAGGCATGGAGATAGAGGAGATTACAGACAAGGATATAAGCATAGATATAACCCCCAACAGGCCCGACCTATTGGATTTCAACGGCCTGATCAGGGCCCTGTCATATATGTCTGGCGAGATAAGGCCCGACAAGGATGCATACAGGCTGAAAGAGGGCACAGCTCTACGCATAAAAGTTTCGGCAGACGTGAAGAAGGTGCGCCCGTATATAGCAGCGATGGTCGTGAAGAACATAGACCTGTCGGGCAGCAGGCTCAAATACCTGATAGATTTCTCCGAGAAGCTGTCGGATACATATGGCAGGAAGAGGAGGAAGCTGGCTCTTGGCATACACGATCTAGACAGGATAGATGCGAGCGAAGGCCTGGCATATGGTGCGTCTTCCGAAGGCAGGATAGTGCCCCTGGGGGGCACCAAAGAAATGAGCTTCTCCGAAGTGATGAAGGAAAACCAGAAAGGAGTGCAGTACAAAAATACGATTGCAAACAGGGCAGGGCTGGTCCCGTTCCTGTCGGATTCGAAGAATGTGCTTTCTGTGATACCCATTACTAATTCCGAGATCACGAAGGTCACAGGATCGACAAAGTCGCTCCTGGTAGATATAACGGGCACCGACATGAAAACCGTGAGCGATACCGCCAATATATTCGCATGTTCATTCATTGACATGGGCGCTGAAGTGTACCAGTGCGAGATAGATTACGGCAATGAGCAGGCGCTGACACCCTCGCCGGAATACAGGGAGATCAGGATGCGGCTCTACAAGATAGAGGCTTCGCTAGGCATAAATATCGATAACTCCTCGGCAATAGGGCTGGGGGAGATGATGGGATATCCGGGCGCGCAATACGGCAATTCCGTACTGTTCTACGTTCCTCCCTATAGGGTTGACGTGCTGAACGAGCAGGACATCACAGAGGACATAGCGATATCGTACGGCTACAACAACATAATCCCCGAGCCCATATTCCATCCAATAGCTCCAAGCTATCCCAGCCAGATAACAAAGCTAAGGGATTTTGTAACCAATGTGGCGCTTGGCCATGGCTTTACCGAGGAGATCAACCAGGTCCTGACAAACGAGGAGACGAACTTCACAAATATGGGCATAAGCAAGCTAGACAAGGACAAGATAATAAGGATCGCCTATTCGAAGACCGAAAATGCGACGATGCTGCGCACAGACATACTGCCATCACTGCTGAAGTCATTGAGCATATCTACAAGCGAGCCCCTGCCGCAGAAGGTGTTCGAGGTTGGAGAAACTTTCTCCATAAATTCCGGCAAAGTGTTTGAGAACATATCGCTCGCCATGGCAACCGAGCATTCGAAGGCAACATTCGCAGAGATAAAGAGCGTAGCGGAAAGCATCATGGGCTCGCTTGGCATGGAGTATGCAATAAAGGCAGGCAAGAACCCGAGCTTCATAGAGGGAAGGTGTGCAGCCGTAGAAGTGGGCGGCGAGACTGTAGGCTTTTTCGGCGAAATACATCCCGCTGTGCTCAACAATTTCAAGATAGAAGAGCCAGTGGCAGCGCTGGAGCTGACCCTGATAAAAGGCATAAAATACTAATTAAGTGAGAAAATAAGCAAAAAGACGGCATAAAAAGAAAAAAGAGCTGCGCATCATTGCGAAGGTTTGGCATAAACCTCCGGATGCTTCTCCTCGTAGCTCTTCTGGTACTTCTTGAAGTTCAGCCATTTCTTCTTCTCATACTCCTTCGACTTCTCCTCCCACTTGGGCTTCATCTTCCTCCACTGCTCCAATGTGTAGCCGTATGGAGGGTGCTCGCGTATGACCTTCGGGTGGAATGCATAAGAATAGAACTCCTTGTAGTAGTCGTAATCCCTCTCCGCAATCGCGCCTTTGTCAATGCTTATGCCTTCTTTAGATAGGAACGCTATAATGTCGTCGAGGCTCATCTTCTCCCTTATGTTGTCCGCGCCGGTTGGATTGTATATGACCGTTATCCTGCCCTTCTGAAACTCGACATAGGCCTTTATCACCGGCTCTAGAAGCAGCAGCCTGTACTGGAGCCTAGCTGCGTGCTCCTGGTCTACCATGTCTGATTTGCTGACGTTGGAGAATACCACCTGCTTTATCATCTTGTATGGCAGCCTGAACTTCTTTCCGTCCTCAATTACCCAGTTCTTAGAATCGTCTATGTTCTGCTTAGACTGCTGTTCCAGGTCCTGCTTATAACGCGGAGCGTTTGAAGTGGATTCATCTCTTGTGTCCATATATCACACCTGCATCTACGCCTTGACCGCCTGCTCTATGGTCTCTGCGAGCTTCTCGTTGGCGAAGTTGGCGACATGCTTTCCGCCGTTGACCGGCAGTGCGAAATAGTCTATCATCCTGCCATAGGTCCTCTTGTAGGCTTCTGTGGAGGAAAGCTTCTTGACATCCCTCACGTACTTGTCTGAAGAGTAGTTCCAGTTGTGGTGGTTCTTCTCCCATTCGGTAGCAGGTATGCTGTACTGCCTCTGTATCTTGTCCCTGTATATCTCGGGGAACACGTTGAACGTGCAGAACGGAAGCACTTCACCGTCTGGCTGCGCATAATGTATGTCGCACTTCTCGACCCTGTGTATATCATATGTATATTCGTCCTGGAAGTGCATCATGCCCAGGAACACAGATTTCATTTGGAACTGCCCTACTGATGCAAAGTCGTGCTTCATGAGCACAGACATCAGCAGCTTCGAGAAGTTTACCGACTTAGGCTGGTACTTCTTGTCTATGAACTTCCTGAATCCGACAAGCGACTTCAGCGCCATGATCCTCTTCTCTATCTTGCTTTTGCCGTCCATCTCGTTTACTGTGTTCTGTATATGCTCCATCAGACCCTCAAGGTCTACGAACCTCGATATCGGTATTATCTTGTTGTCGCTGTCGAGGAACAGGTACGTGCCTGCGCCGCAGGCGAAGTGTATGGAAAGGTCGTACTTGTACTCTCCTGACAGTGCCTCTATGAACTTGCTTATTCCCCCTATATAAGGCACCGAAGCCCAGTCGTCCTTCGCTATCACGCCATTCGTCTGCTCCTCTATCAGCTTTATTGCCCCTGGTATTGATATGCGCTGCTTCTCCCTCATCCTTGTGGGCATCCTCCCTACCAGCGAAACAGGCTGGAAGTTCACCGCCCGGACTATATCTATATTGTTGAGCGCGAAGTTTATCATCGCCCCAAGCTCATGGTCGTTTATTGTCCTTATTACGGTAGGCACCAGCACTACGCTTATGCCAGACTTCCTGCATGCATCAAGAGTTGATGGTATCTCCCAGTGGTTCTTCGGGTTGGCCCTCGCGCTCACTCCGTCGTAGCTCATGTATAGCGTGCTTACTCCTGCATGCCTGAGCTTCACCGCGAGCTCCGGGTTGTTGCCTATGTTTATGCCTGTTGTATTGAGCTGGATCTGGTCGAAGCCGTCCTCCTTGGCCTTCTCTATTATCTCGACTATCCTCGGGTGCAGTGTAGGCTCCCCTCCAGTTATCTGAAGCGCGTTTGCCGGTATGGGCTTCTGGCCCCTGAGGTTCTTGAAAAGCTTATCGAGTTCGTCAAGGCTGGGCTCGTATATCGCTTCACCCTCCTTTGCATAGAAGAAGCAGTACCAGCAGCTCAGGTGGCACCTGTTCGTAACCACAACGTTTGCAAGGCCCGTGTGCGACTTGTGCCTTTCGCACATTGCGCAGTCGAACGGGCAGTTGGCGCCCTTTGTTGGGGTTATGACATTCGGATTGTCGAATCCCCTTCCGAAATAATTGTAACGCCTCATCTTCATGTACATGTCGTAATCTTCCCAGTACTTCTCTATCGTCCACTTGTGCTCCGGGCAGTACTTCCTTATCATAACATTGTCTCCGTCCTTGTATATTGTGCCCTTTATTATCAGCTTGCACTCAGGGCAAACCGTCATAGTTTCCTCTATGACTGGCATTTTCTCTATCTCTTCCATTGTCCTGTGGTACACTGCCAAGTGGTCTTCCTTGTTGGTCACTATCTGGCTCTGCACCTGACCGGTCTTAGAAGCCACATCTATGTGTGTTGCGTCTACATTGCCGGTAGCTTCTACGTTATTGCCATTCATAAATTCACCATACCTTGTTGAAAAGTGATTTAGAAAGTATTTAAAGTGTTTCGGCGCAGAATTTTACATTTCTTCAAAAAATGCACCGCCAAACCAGCACTGCAATGTGCTTTGGGAGTAGACATATTCTCTCCGGACGGCGTCATGATGATAGCACCAACTTACTCCGAAAGCGACTTGAAACTATAAAAAACCTACTTAGCAGTACCTGAAAGATCAGAATAGTTATTCCTTGAAGTCGTCTAATGTTTTTAAATTGGAGGTATTCCTCTTATGGCGCTTCAAAAACGCACTATGCACTAGCTCCGTCACATCCTTTTTATCAAATCCAAACCTCTTTGCTATGGCTCCTGCCCTCTCGTAATCTTCCCCTGTTGCGGCCTCTTCAAAAGCCTCTTTCGCTTCTGGGAGCAAATCTTCTAACGGGATGTCATGGTCCTGTGCTGCGCACACTATCATATTTATACTGTCCCCGCGGCGTATTAATTTCGCTATGCCCTCTCTTGCGCACCTTTTCGTCTCTTCAGCCTCTTTCGAAAGCGGGTGTACTTTATAGTACTTAGTCTGCAGTTTCTGCAATTCTGCAGCATCCTCAATAAAGCCATTTGAGAGGTTTTCCCCAATCATGTATGCGATATCTGCATTCAGATTGTCGCTAAAGCCACTCTTGGATAACGCCCCTTCAATCTTCTTTATCTTGGATAACGCCCCTTCAATCTTCTTTATATCTTTAACAGCCTTTATTATATCTTTAACAGCATCTGATTCTACGAGGTAGGTCTGTTTATTTGCTCTAGTGATAATATCACCCTATTTAAATGTAAGAATAATTATCTATTTTCAAATATATATTCTTAATTGTTTATAGGGCCGTCCAATAATAGTGCAGCTGCTTGCTACAAAAACATAAATGACATGGCGCACACCTATTTTTTCGATAGATGCTGCAATCCTAAACCTCGCTTTCAAGTGCATAATGGCTCTAAACCCTATTTGGGTGCTTTCCTGTGTTTTCGTGCCTTCCTCTGTTCCTCCTATCGCCTCTGCTGCCTCCCCACTGCGCGTTCCTGTTGCCTTGGTGCTCCTTTTTCCTGCCTCCCCATCCTGCACCCCTGTTTCCAGTGTTCCTTCCTGTGGACTGCTGCCTTTCCGGCTTCTTCTCCCTTGGAGGGCTGTTCTTTACCTTTTCTACGGCCTTTTCCAAGTCTTCCTTGAGCTTATCGGCTATGAAGCGCTTCGAATAGAAATCAGCCTTCAGGGCTATGGCAAGCTTGGTCGCATATATCCTCGCAATCCTGCCTCTCGTGTCCCTCGGCGCTGCCGACACCGCAGGAAGCTTGAACAGTATCCCGTATTTAGGCGGCTTGCTGCCGAACTTTATGTGCTTGAACAGTGCCTTCTCGGCGCCTAGAAGCTGTATTGTGCTTGCAGGCATTGTCGCCATCTTTTCCATGGAGCCGGCCCTGCTCAGCATCTCCGCCATTATCTTGTCGTCTGTCAAGTATACGGAATTAGGCATGAGCGATGTAGCAGTTGCCTTTATGTATTCAGACAGCCTGTCCAGCGTGTCCTGCGTAAGCCTAAGGTACTCGGAGAACGACGATATCGCCTTAGCCTCCTCGCTGCTCGGCTCTCTTCCGGAGCTGTTCTTCACCTTTTCGAACGCCTCCCTGGCGCTCTCCTCGTCTCCCAATGCCTTGCTCAGCCTGTCCTCGCTCATGTCGCGATCAGCAAGCATCTTCACCAGCTCTACCAGGCTCGAAGGATTAGTTATCTTTATCTCAGGCACATACAGGCCGAACCATTCGCTCAGCCTCTCGAACACGAGGTTGTAGCCCTTTGACATGTCAAGATAGGCGTTTATCGCCTGCATCAGCGCGAATTCCTCATTGGAGTACTTCTCCTTTATCTGCCCCTTAACCTGGTCCAGCAGCATGCTGTGCAGGTCCTTGCCCCTGTCTTCATCATTGCTCGCGCCAGCTTCAGATCCTTCCAATATAACACCGCATCGAAATGCAACAAAACCTATTGCCATCTAACCTATAAATATGTTAGGTAGAACGGTGCGCATGCATACGCGCATCAGGCATATGTATGAGTGATTCACTGCGCCTTCTGCTTCTGGGCCTCGTGCCTCTTTTCCCTTGCCTCCTTCCTGTTGAACTTCCTCTTCATCTGCACGTCGTTCTTGAAGCACCTGCTTGAGCAATAGTACTTTATCAGGCCAGTATTGTAGACGAACATGGTGCCAGTGCCTTTCTTTATCTCAGCAGAGCAGTATGCACACTTCATATCAGCACCGTCACTTCACGCGTATCTCCCTAGCCTCCCTGTTCGTATCAGGCAGCCTTACCTTGTCCCCTATCTTTACAGGGCCGAGCATGTTCCTCCTTATTATCCTGTCCTTGTCCCTTCCTTCAAGTATCTTGCAGCTCACCGAGTATATCTCGCCGTAAATGCCTGTCTTCCTCCTTCTCTCGACGTCCACTATCTCAGCCAGGTAGCCTGAGAAGCTCATCGATGGTTGGGGTTGTTGCTGGTCTGCCATATTGCATCATCGTTTACTTTTGCTGCTTCCCTGTAACTAGGGATATAATCTCCTTTATCGCGCTGTCGGCATTGCCCCTGCCTTCCACGGCAACCGCTGCGCATGGAGTATTGAGCCCTATGCTCTTGCCAAGGTCTGCCTTCTTTGGGACATAGCTGTACGCTATGCCTTTTTGCTCGCACAGGCCCGGAAGGTGCATGACCACTTCCTCCGGCTCTATGTCCTCAGCCATTACAACGAATGTGGCGAGTCCGCGCTCGACGCTCTTCGTTACCTCGTTAACGCCCTTCTTTACCGTCCCTGACTGCTTGGCTAGCTGCAATGCCTCGTAGGTCTTTGAAGCCGCTTCCTCTACCACTTCGAATTTCACGTATGATTTTGCCATGATGTTCACCGTCGGTTTTTACGTCATCCAGTAAATACAAATAACGAGCCGTAATTATAGTTCTATCAAAAACATATATAAAGCTAATGCAATCCCGATTAACGGAAGCAAGCTCAGTCGAGGAACTGCTCTGGAGTGGGCGGCTCGACCGGCAGCCCCTTCCTCGTCCTTATGTCCCTCACGACCTTCGGCTGGAGGTCCTTCGGCAGCTTCTCGTATCCTGCGAACTCCTCGTACCATATGGCCCTTCCTTGCGTCAGGCTTCTCAAGTCGTTCGAGAACCCTTTTATCACTTCTGCGAAAGGCATCTTCGCATGCACAGTGACGAGCTCCCTGTCCTGCTCTATGTCCAGTATCTGGCCGCGCTTGCCCTGCAGGAACGAAACCACGTCAGAGAGAGTGTCTTGCGGTATGTTTATCATGAATTTCTGCTTCGGCTCTAGGAGCACAACTCCTGCAGTCAGCATTGCCGCGTATATGGCGTTCCTGACTGCTGGTATTATCTGCGCAGGCCCTCTGTGCACCGGGTCCTCGTGTATAGTTGCATCGACGATGCTGACCATCACTCCAGAGACCTTCTCCCTTGCCAGCGGGCCGTCCCTGGCGGCGTTGTTGAATGCCTCTATCGCGAGCTCCATCACTTCGTTGAGGTACTGCACGCCGTGCGTGGCGTCGACGAAAAGGTTGTGGTTGTTTATCTGCACAACGTTCTTGGCAGTCTGCCTGTCCAGTCCAGCCTTTATCATGAGGTCTATCACGGCCTGCCCCTTCGGCTTGCCGTTCTTTATCCCTTCATCTTCGAGTGCATCCTGCACCGCCTGCGGCACAGGTCCTACTGTTATGTAGAACTTTGAATGCTTGTTCGGCGATTTCCCTATCACTGGCCCTGCGCCATTCTCTATTGTCTCAGTATAGACCACTATGGGCTCGCTAGTTATTATCGGTATCTTGAAGTCGTCCTTGAGCCTTGTCTCCTTTATCTCCAGGTGCAGCTCTCCCATGCCGCTCATCAGGTGCTCTCCTGTTTCCTGGTTTATCTCTACAACCATCGTTGGATCTTCCTTCTGCATTATCCTGAGCGCCTCTATGAGTTTTGTCGTGTCCTTAGGATCCTTGGGCTCTATCGCCTTGGTCACTACAGGCTTTGAGTAGTGCACAATCTGCTCGAACGGCTCGAGGTCACCCTCGCTTAGCGTATCCCCAACAGTCGGGTCGCTAAGCCCTACCAATGCAGCTATGTTTCCTGCTGGAACGTCATCTACTATGACCTTGTCCGGCCCCATGTAAAGCGCCACCTGCTGCACGCGCTGCTTCTCGATTTTGCCTGACATCTTGAGCTCTATGCCTTTCCTAACGGTACCCGAAAAGATCCTGCATATTGCGACTTCGCCACTGTGCGGGTCGTACATTATCTTTATTATCACGGCGTTGACGCGCGCCTTCGCATCAGTCGCCAGCATCGCCTTGCCGTCCTCGCTCTCGAGGTTGCCGTGCCATATCTGTGCCAGCCTGTACTTCTGCGCCTCCTCTGGGCTGGGCAGGTGCTTTATTATCATCGGAAGAATGGCGTCCTCTATGGGTGCTATCTGTTCGAGCTTCTCCTGGTTGCCCGCCGCAGTATACTCGAAGACGTCCTTGAACGAAACCTTCTTCTGCTTCATCACGTCTACAGATACCGCCCACCTCTTCATAGCAGAGCCGAAGCATACGCTCCCGTTCTCGACGCTGACCTTCCACTTCTCTGCGTATTCGACTGGTGCATAGTTCTCTATGAGCCTGTTTATGCTGTTTATGAGCTCTAGGAGCCGCTCCTGCGTCTGCTCCGGCGTGAGCCTGAGCTCGTTGAGCAGCCTGTCAACCTTGTTGACGAATAGAACGGGCCTCGCCTTCTCCTTCATCGCCTGCCTCAGCACCGTCTCGGTCTGTGGCATTACCCCTTCTACTGGGTCCACCACCAGCACTACCCCGTCCACTGCCCTCATGGCCCTTGTTACGTCGCCTCCGAAGTCGACGTGCCCAGGCGTGTCGATCAAGTTTATTATGTAATCCTTATCCTCAAAGTTGAAGCCCAACGATATGTAGGCGGATTTTACCGTCATCCTCCTCTCCTTCTCGACCTCCTCATAGTTTGTGTACAGGAGATCGCCAGCCGATGACCTCGGTATGAGGCCTGCCTTGGCAAGAAGCGAATCCGTCAGAGTGGTCTTGCCGTGGTGCACATGAGCAATTATAGCTATGTTCCTTATCATAGATATATTATTCATTATCTTCGTAATTTCCTCTACAACGTACTCTTTCCTTACCATTATAACACGCCTTTGATTTCAGCCTTACTTCGCGCTCCTTGCCATGCGCTCTATTTCGTTCTTGCGCTTTATAGAATAGCTGTTCGGGTCGTTCTTAGAAGCGAGAACCAGCTCGTTAGCGAGGGCATCAACTATTGTCCTCTTCTTCTTGAATGCGTCGAGTATCGAAGCCATGGCTATGTTCCTGAGCGATATGTCGAGCCTGCGGCTTGCGCTCACGTCAACCGCAACATTCGACACTATGCCTCCATAACGAACCCTTGTAGTGTCGTCTATCGGAGCGCTGTTTTCCAGCGCCTCCACAAGCACCTGCAGAGGGTTCTGCCCTGTGCGCTTGTTCACCTGCGCGAACGCGTCCTCAAGTATGTGCATTACCTTTATCTTCTTGCCCTGCAGCCTTCCCTCTGTCCTTATGGTCTTGCCTCCGACCTTGCCTCCTGTCCCTCCCCTCATCAGGGAGTTTTCCAGCCTCTCTACGATGTTTATATTGGTTTTGGAGAACATCTTCTGGCTGTCCCTCCTGAAGCTCGTAGGGTACTCCAACGGCTTCAGGTTTATGTAGTTCTGCAGGCTCATGTCCTCTATCTTAACGTCATAGCTGTATTTGCCGAACAGCAGCCTCTCGTGGCTGTCTATCATCGGTATATTGCCCTTTAGCGTAGAAGCCTTGGCAGGTTTTGCTGCGGCTTTGGCTGTGCGCCTGCGCGGTTTCTTCACCGGCTCTTGCACTGCCGCCGCTTTATCGGCAGCTGCATCTGCTTTGTCTTTTGTGACGTCCTGCGTTTCGTTCGTTTCAGCTGCCATAATCAATCATCTCTTGGGCTTGTCAACCACTCCCCTTCTGACCAGGTCAAGGTCCGCGCCGTTTATCTCAGATACCTTGTACTTCATGCCGGGTATGCATCCCATCTGCCCCCTCTGCGATCCGCCCAAGCCTTCTATAGTGACCTCATCGTGCTCATCTATGAAGTTTATCGATCCGTCCCCGGGAACGAACGCGCCCACTACCTTGTTGTTCTTTATGAGCTGCACGCGCACGCACTTTATGTGACCAGAGTGCGGCTGCTTCTGCTCTACTATGAACTTCTGGAGCACAAGGCCGGTTGCCCTCGGAACAGTGCCCATAGGGTCGTACTTGTCCTTGAGCTTGAACATCTTCCTCTTCTCCCACTTCTTCAGAAGCCTCTGCTTCTTCCTCTGCCTGAGCAGCTTTCTCGCGGCGAATTCTCCATTTGGCATAAAATATCACTCTTTATTAATAGATTCAAGTATTTTTGAGTTGCCCGGCTCAATGACTGAAAGGAAAGCGACCGGGAATGGCTTTCCGCACACTGCACCTAGCTCTACGGCGTTGCCCTCGAACTTTACAACCTTTACGCCAGCAAGCGAGGCTATATGCTCTATATCGAGCTTATTGTCCTTGTTGTTGACGGAGGCCATGACCACAAGCTTTGACTTGCTGCTGCGTATGGTCTTCGCTACGCTGCGAATGCCTAGCGCGGTGTTGCCGCTTTCGACAGCTAGACGTATGTCGTTGGTTATGTCAGCCATAAAAACCATCAGGAATATCAGAACCGAAAAAGCGGTCTAGAAATGCACTCTATAATTTCTATAAAGAAAGATATATAAGTATTGCTACGGAAAGCGGCACAGCAC
>JAKAVJ010000008.1 GCA_021827525.1 Microcaldota archaeon | reverse complement strand
TCGCATACGGCCTGACTGCGTTGGAGAAGAATCTAAGAGGCATAAAGTCCTCTGACGCTAACCGGTACAACGAATTAAACTTTTATTATAACAATCTACTAAACAGCATTGAGGAGCGATTTGCCCAGGAATATCTTAAAGAGTACCAATCATATTTTGAGAATATTAAAGATGAGACATCTGCGCTGGAAGCTTTAGAACTTGCATACCAGTACCTGTCCGATCCAGACCTACATGTTGCATTGTCACCAGGCAGATCTATGCTGTTTGACGCGGTTAAAAATATTATATCACAGCTAAGCGATGTAATACCCGGCCAGGGCATTCTAACTTTCAAAACGTGGGAGAGGTCTACGACCGATATATTTGGCGGTAGGTACAGTGGCGATTGCACTGCGCCTCCTAACACCGGCGAGTATTCAGGCAGCAATTTTTGGGCAAATTTCGGATGGATAGAAGATGCAGGAACATCAATCTTAAACATCTACTATGCAAACGATTCTGAGAAGAAAGCCGCTCCAGTCGGAAGAGCGTATCTATTCGCAACAAAAATTGATGATAAACCTGCCATATTCATTGACTCAATAGAATTTATCGCGTCATTTCCAGCCGGGTACGAAGTTAGAGAGGCATTAATCAATGCACTTAAAGACTTTGCAAATTATGTAGAGAATACCCCCCTATATATAGACAGTGGAGAGCATATATCAAATAGGAGTTGGGTTAACGAAGCCCTGGGAAGTGCAGATTTTCCAATCCAAAGCATTAAGAAATTTGAGAAACTCGGAGACAAAATAGGCAGAAATGATGGCATATATATGGAGCATGAGAATTCTAAAACGCTCTATCATATAAGCAACTCCTGATTCTCGGCTTTCTATATGGCGATTACCTATTAAGTTCGAAAATCCTAAAATTCTTTTTTATGTTTATTATGCAATACCGCATCAAAGCCTTTATCCATTTAATTTATCTTTTTAAAGCTACAGGTGTTAATCTATATAGAAACATGCCCACTATTTCACTCAAATGATTAATATTAAAGGTGCGCAGCAATGTATGCACGAAGCAAACTCGTTATAAGTATTGTTCTAACGCTAATCATAGCGCTTGCAATCATACTAATAGCTCTATATCCAGGTATGCAGTACGGAATAGAGGGCAAGTACAATTTTGTAGTTGGCGTAGGCACGCACAGCAACCAGAGCTCAGCAATAAGCGCCCTGAAGGACGGCATACTGTACTACAGGACGGACATCAGCCTGAGCGCTCCGCAAGAAGAGGCGCTATCGCTACAGCATAGCAAATACGGTGCGCACTACCTGGGCATACTCGATTACGACACCCTTCCCGGGGGCTTCTCAAACAACGACTGGAACCTGACAGCATGGAATGAGAGCGTCAGCGCCGCAGTCGAAGCGTACCCTTGGATAAGCTCATGGGAGATATGGAACGAGCCGTGGGTGCCCACATTCCAGAAGGGATACATGAACGGCAGCGCCTATAACTATTACCAGATGGCAAGGAGCGCATACCTGATAATAAAAGCAGCCGAGCCCAATGCAACGACGGTCTGTTTCGGCGGCGCGCCGATTGGCAGCTATAGCATATACCAATGGTATTCAAAGGTATGGAGTTATGGTGCAGCTAAATATTGCAGCGCCATATCCATACACGCTTATCCCTCAACTGTTGGCCCTATGAACCAGTCAGATGTGCAGATGTGGTCTGCTTGGATTTCAAAGTATGAAGCGCTCACCGGCAAGCCCATATGGATAACAGAATTCGGCATACCCTCAGGCTCTAATGCCAGCGTGGGCTATTCGCAGAGCAACCAGGAGGCATTCATGGTGCAGGCATTCAACCTGTTCAATAAATATCCGTACATAAAGAGGGTGTATTGGTACGACCTGTGGGGTCTCTCCGACGGACCCGTGGGCAACGACTTCGGTATCCTCAACCTTTCCAATCCTGTGTCGGGAAAGCCCAGTGCCGCATGGTACTCCTTCCTGTCAATATACAACAGGAGCATGTCGAAAGGCTGATGCACTGCAGATTCAGATCCTGCTTCCAAAACGCCTGCCAAGCGTGAGCAGGACTATTGCAGCAATGCATGCAGCAATCGCCGCATATATATATGAGTAGAAGGGCCCGAAGTAGTACAGGACACCCATGATTATGTTGCCGAAGAACAGGCCAGCGCTCCTCGAAGCTGTGAGCGCACCCATGCCGCTGCCACGCTCGTTCCTCGGCTTTATCTGCGTTATCAGGCTAGGCTCGAGGGTGTCTATTGTCCCTACCGCCATGCCTATTATTACAACTGCGATGTACATGACGGCAACGCCCAGCGAGTACACATATGCGAGCCCGAGAAGCAGGGTGCCCATGGCAGAGAGCACGTAGCCCAGGCCGCTCAGCGAAGGTATGAGGCGCAGCTTCCTGCTGCCTATAATATAGCCGAATATAGCCGCGGCAAGAAGGAACAGCATGTATGAAGCGAAGCCCAGTGCGTCGCTTCCCTGGCTCTGCGCTATCGTGAGTATGGGGAAGCCCAAGCTGTAGTAGCTGAAGCCGAAAAGGCCCGTTGCTATTATAACTCCAATATATGCTTTCCTGTTTACAGTAATTGTGCTGCGCTCCGCCTTCGTAACCGCCTTGCTCCGCTTCCTGCGCTTTTTCTCCTTGACGAACACAAGGAGCACTGTAGCGAAAGCTATAGGTATTGCTGTGGCGAGTATGATGAGCGGCAGCGCGACCTTCAGGTATAGGAGCGATAGGAGGACAATTATTGAAGCCACCCCTCCGCCAACATCGAGCGCATTGAGGAAACCGAAAACCTTGCCCCTGTCTGAGCCATTGGCCTCATCGCTTATCAATGCCCTCCTTGCTGGCGACCTGAAGTTTCTCGAGAGCCAGCCTCCTGCGAACAGCACGGAACTCTCGTAGAATCCAGTCGCTATTCCACTGAGGGACAGTATGGGTATCAGGGCGTTGCCCAATATTGCTATTTTCTTCCTCCCGTAGGTATCGGCAAGCTTTCCGCCAATATACCCGAGCAGGGAGCCGAAGCCATACGACACGCCCATCACTACTCCATATACATACACTGGCGCATGCATCGTTATGACTAGAAGCACAGGCAGGACCGCGAGAACGGTCTGGTAACCCATATCCGAGAAGAATGCCGAGAACGATATCAGCAGGACATTCTTGTTCAAAAAGCTTTTCATAGATTCACAGCATTACCCACACATTACGCCTTGCGCGCATACAGCGTTGCCTCCATAAGCGTGTTTGACAATAGCCTCTTTACTGTTATACTATTAAAACTTTTTGACATAATCCCGCAAGTTTCGTCTATTACCCTCTGCACAGACTTTCCGGACTTGTACTTCAGCTTCAGCGTAATCAGTGCTGCCCCTCCATCGGAAATCAGCCCTGGCGTTCCCGCAATGAACTCCGCAACCTGGCGTGGGTCTATGTTCGCATCGCACACTGCCAGGCCGTATGGCGCCCTGCTCTCTATCTCCTTTATGCCGTCCTGGAACGTTTTTTCTATATGCTCTATGTTCGCCCTTTCTATCTCCATCTTCGCTGGGTCTACTGCTACGCACAGCCCGGCCCTGCCAGAAAGGTACTGGCTCCATCCCCCCGGTGCCGAGCCTATGTCCAAAACTTTCGATTCCTTGCCGATGTGCATGTCGAACCTCTCGAATGCTTCCGCTATCTTGTAATATGCGCGTGAAAGCCTGTCCTCCATAATGCTTGGCCTGGCGAAATATCTGCCCCTGCCGCTCAATCCAAAGAAGTATTTGCCCATGATGCTGACTATGTAAGCCACATATGCGAAGCCTCTGGGGTCAAGCGCTTCGCCATGCGAATCGAGCTTTTCTACAATTCCATCCTCTATCTTTTTCGGATACGCTACAACTCGAAACCGTGCACCTGCAGCGGCCTTATCCTCAATTTCCCTGATTGCCGCGTCAATATTGTCTTCACAGCTGTCGCATAAATACGCTCTGTTGACCCTGCGCTGGAGAAACATGTCGGAGTTTAGAAGGTTCATCATGCCATCCACCGCACCGCTCCGTTCGTCGAGCTCCATCATGAGCATGTCTCTGCCCATCGCGGTGCCTGTGCCGAACCCCTTCTCCGCGAAGTACAACCCTACCCTTTCCGGATCCGGAGCCTGTATGAACACGCGGAAACGGCCCTGCTCATCACCCATGGTATCATCTCCTTAACGTCAATGCCTTTTGGAGCGCAAATGATATTTATCCATTGCTGTTCACAAACTCGTTGAGCAGCGATGTAGCGTACGAGCCCGAGGGCAGCGAGAAACGGAGCTTCACCGAGCTGCCCGCAGAATCAATGCACTCAAATCCGCTATATGGCGTGAAGAGCACGCGCATGCCTCCCTTGGAATTAAGCTCGGGTACGCTTTTGGCCTTGAAATCGTCAAGCGTCAGCCCCATTTCCTCCAGCATCGCCGCCTCGAATTCCGTCAACTCCTTGGTCTCGTACCCCACTATGTTCCCGACTATGAATTGCTGTGCCGTTGAACTGCCATCATGCTTGCCGATATTTGACATGTCTGGAAAGCCGAGCTTCCCTGCCGTGCATACAAGGTCGCCATCTGCGGGCTCGATAGCCCCGGAGGCCAGTCTGTCGGCGAGCTCCGCGTTGAAAATGTAAGACTCGACTGAATGCACGAACATTAGGAACAACTGCCTGGGCAGCCTCCTCATTGCATTGGCGTAATCGCCCGGGTATTTCCACAGGTAGTCCAGGACCTGCCTCTCATATTTCAGATACATGGGGAAATATGCCAGCGCCGCCTTGAAATCCAGCTCCGAAGCCAGTTTCTTCCTCGCCTCTACTGCTTCGTCCATCTTCTCATTCTCGTAGTCGGTCAGGAAGGCCATGGCAGCAGACTTGAAATCCCCCTTGAGCAGGTGCACACCTACATCAACGTTGTTGCCCCTGTTGCCGAAACGCTGGCTGCCAAAATAGTTGGGGAACATGCCTCCGAGCTCTGTCTCTATCGCTTCAACACTCCTCTTGGCGTCGTCCATGTCACCCTCGACATCTATACTGATCGTGAACCTGTTGCCCAGCAGGTCGCCCATCTTGACCTGCGAATCACTAAGCCAAGCGCCGTTTATCCGTATGTCCTTCATGTGCATCGCGAGCAGGCCCTCTGGCGTTGCACCGAAGAGGCTGCATAGCTGCGTAGATACTGATGAACGGTCCTTTGTGCCTGCGAATGCTGCCGATTTTATGCCTCTCCTGTTGCGCCTCGCTATCTCGCGGAGCGCCTGCAGCGTGTTCCAGTTCCTCTTCTGCAGCACAAACACGGAGAACTTGCCCGGCTTGCTCTCGAGGCCTATGTCCTGCGCGGTGTATTGCCTGTCCGCTTCCAGTACGGTTCCATTTTTCGTTATCTCCTCTACGACAAAGTCCTCCGCGGAGCCCTTTATCCTGCCCTCTATTGGCTCCACATGCGCGCTCCTGACAAAGATATTCCCATACATCAGATCATCACAGCTTCTCGATGAGTCGGCCCACGTCATGCTCCATTACGAACACAGCCTTCTCAAGCAATATCCTCATCACTATGAGCAGCAGCATGCCCAATATGACCACTAGTATGCCCATCGTCCCGACATTGTACAGAACGAAAGCGACGGCTATCCCTACTGCCGGAGGGTGCTCCGCTTTGGCAAGAACGAGCACCATCGTGGCAATGAACATCACCACGGTAAGCGATACATATATGCCTGTGAAAGGCCTGATTGCAAAACCAAAGTAGCCTATCAATCCAGCGCAGACGTAGCTCTTTGCGAATTTTGAAATGTGCGCAGCCTTCGACCTGGGCGTCATGAAGAGTATGAAGGCGCTCGCGCCCATAGAAGCGAATATGAGTATGCCAGAGGCGTTGCCGTGCGCTATGTCAAAGTTCATGTAATGCAGCGAGTATGCTACAACGAGCATGCTCAGCGCGGCGAGAAGCGCAGGTATACCGACGTTCCTAAGCCTATGCTCTGCCTTCTTCTCTTCGCGGCGCATGCTGCTCCTCCTTGCAATATGTGTTGCCCTTTTCCGCAAAGAATCATCCTGTCAATTATACATATGTCAGCCAGCCTTTGAATTCTTCGTCCTTTCCATGCACTATGCTGCTGTACCTGTCCGCCAGCGCCTTTGTTATCGGGCCAGTGCCCTTGCTCACTTCTATCCCGTCAACGTTCACTATTGGCGTTATCTCTGCCGCAGTGCCTGCGAAGAACAGCTCGTCAGCGGTGTAGAGCTCCTCGCGTTTTACCAGCCTCTCCTCAGTGGTAAAGCCCATGCTAGCAGCTACCTCAAGCAGCGAATACCTAGTTATGCCCAGCAATATGTCCGACTCCTTGCTCGGCGTCACCAGCGTGTTGTCCTTGACCATGAATATGTTCTCCCCAGGCCCCTCTGCCACGAACCCCTCTGCAGAGACGAGTATCGCTTCGTCGAAGCCCGATGCCTTGGCGTCGTTGCCCGCTATTATTGAATTCAGGTAATTGCCGCTCGCCTTGGCCTGGACAGGCAGTATGCTTGAGCTTATCCTATGCCATGACGACACCTTGCACCTTATGCCCCTGTCCCTGCCCGTGCCAAAGTACGCCCCGAATGGCACTGCAGCCACATATATGCTTATCCTCTTGCCAGAAGGGTTCACGCCTATGTTGTCGTCATTGTAGAAGGCGAACGGCCTTATGTAGCTTGCCCCGAGGCTGTTCGCTTTGACCACCTTCTTTATCGCGTCCTCTATGGCGCTGCCGCTGAAGGGGCTCTTTATGGAGTATATCTTCATGCTGTTCATGAAGCGCTTGACATGGTCGTGCAGCCTGAATATTGCCGCGCCGCTATCCGTCTCATAGCTCCTTATCCCTTCAAATATCCCGCTGCCGTATTGCAGCGAGTGCGTCAATATCGGCACTACCGCTTTGCCATAATCGATAATTTTGCCATCGAGCCAGACCTTTAGCCCGCTTCTGTCATTGATCTTTCTAGCCATGATACCACACGCTATAATGTGTAATAAATAAATATAAACTGATTGATAAATAGATGGCGTGCATCGGCATGAGAGCAAGCAATATTCCTGTAAGCGTGCGCAGCCTGCCAAAACTGAAAGCGGCAATGGACAAGCTCGGTATGACCGATTTCCAGAAAGCTGTGCTGCTAGAAGTCAGGCGCATACACAAAGGCGATACTGCCACATACAAGCGGATAGCGGAACGCATAGGCCACCCAAAGGCATACAGGGCAGTAGGGACGGTGCTGCGCAATAACCCCTTCGCACCATTCATCCCGTGCCACCGCGTGATAAGGAGCGATGGATCGATCGGCAACTACTCGGCTCGGGGAGGAAGCAAGGCCAAGCTCAAGCTTCTGGAATCCGAGGGCGCGCTCTGATGGCTCTTCCTCTTTTCAGCTCCATGTATAGGTCCATCTCCATGCTGAACCTCGAGTGGGCCTCACGGTAGCACGCTATCAAATCCGGCTTGTCGCTACCGGACATGCCTAACGCTGAACCCAGGCTGCCTGCGTCTTCGCATGCAGACTTCGCCGACACCAATGCGTCGAGCTTCCCCGCCAGTCCTTCGCTGTTGCCCTGTTCAGTTGCATAACCAACAGCATCAGAAAGCAGGCGTACCGTTTCGTTTGACAATAAGCCTCTGAGCATGTGCCTCAATTCGTCATAGCGCTTCTCCTCCAGCATCACGAAAGACTCATTCCTGAATTCGCTATCGTATCTTATTGCATCATATATTGTCCTTGTAACCGCTGCCCTTGCCCTCTCTTCGGCGCTAGCCGACTTCAGCCCTATCCTGTCCGAGAATGTCATCGAAAAGTTCATTCAATCACCAATAGGGACCGGCATACGCCGGTCCCCCACCCGAGGCACCCTATATTCCTCCCCCACTCCCTGCGAATCCGCGCACGTTCCTAACAACCCCCTCGCTTATCAGCCCGCCTTCGGTGCGCAGCAGCTGCTCGCTGAAGCCAGCTGCAATCTTGCTCCTGAACGGCTCAAGCCTGCCCAGTTCCGACAGCCCGGCCTGCGTCAGTATCAACGGCTTGCCCACACTCTCCTTGCTTGCAAAGTCCAGAAGCCCCTTCTCCTTGAGCCTGTTCAGGTTGTACCAGACGGAGCTCTTAGAGAAGCCGTACTCGCTTCCCAGGTACTCGACGAAAGCGGAGGCGCTGTCTATCTCATCCCTGCCTATCTCAAGCAGTATCAGCTGCTCGCGCTGGATAAGCCTTGACCTTTCAGCACTTACACTATAATATACCATCCTCGCCACATAAACCACCTAATTTTTTTAAAGGACGTGATTTACGCGACAGGATGGCAGTATGGTGTTATTATATCTGAATTCTTTATGGCCATGCTGCCGCTAAACCTGTTAGAATAAGACTTCCACAGCAGCATTTTCATTTGCATTTCCGCACCATACCCTGTCTATGCTTTTAGCATCATTTTACAAAAGCTCTATGAAAATACTGATATTTAAACCTTTTGTGCTAAACGGC